>CAYWUR010000146.1:0-5319 GCA_964460745.1 uncultured Desulfobulbia bacterium
CTTCATGGTTTCCTGAAAAAGCGGCTCGTGCGTCCGCGGCGAACAGGCAGCCACCACAACCCGGTTGAGGTTATGTTCCTTGATCTTTTGCTTGATAACCTCCTGGGCATCCTGCGAACAGCTATAAAGATTCTGCGTGTAATAGGCAACGCCTTCCATGCCCCCGGCATATTCGCTGACCTTGGGAACATCGACCACACTGCCGATATTTATGCCGCAATGGCAGACAAACACGCCGATACGCACTTCCTCGTCCCTGCTTATCCGTCTTTCATCCGGATACGACTTGACCACGGCGCCTTTGCCGCGTTGCGCCTTCAGCTGGCCGGCAACAAGCCCCGCCGCCCCGCTTGACTGGGTGACGCTCTCGGGAATATCCTTAGGACCCTGGAAGGCGCCGGCCACAAAAACTCCGGGCCTGGAAGTGGCTAACGGCGCAAAGGAGCCGGTTTTGCAAAAATCATAGCCGTTTAAGGAGATATCGGTAATGTCGGCCAATTTCCCGGCCCCGGCCGGGGCATCAAGACCGACCGACAATACCACCATGTCATACGGTTCAAAATTATGCTTGCCGTCCATGGTTGAATAAGTCAAGCGCAGATAATCGCCCCACGGCATGACGTCCGCCACCCGGGCCCGCACGAATTTGATACCGAAATGCTCCTCGGCCCTGATTCTGGCCGCGTCAAAATCCTTACCCTGGGTCCGGATATCCATATAGTAGACGGTTATATCCAGCTCCGGATCATGCTCCTTGGCAACCATGGCCTCTTTAATGGCGTACATACAGCAGACCGAGGAACAATAACCGTTGTCACAGCCCAGATCCCTGGAGCCGACACATTGAATGAAGGCGATCTTTTTGGGATGGCGCTTATCCGACAGACAGCGCACCTCACCTTGAAAAGGTCCGGACGGATTTAACAGCCTTTCAAATTCCAGGCTGGTGACCACATCGGGATGGGCGCCGTAGCTGTACTTCTCCAAAGCCGCATCAGGAACACGGCCGAAGCCGGGTGAAAGAATTACCGCACCCACATCCAGGACGCGTTCTTCGGGCTGCTGGCTGAAGTCAATGGCCTTGCTCTGGCAGACAGGCACGCAGATCTGACAGGTGTTATGCTGCAGATAGAGGCAGGCCCGCGGATCGATAAAATAGGTCGCCGGCACGGCCTGGGGATAATCGATATGAATGGGACGGGTAATTTTAAGCCCCTCATTATAATCATCGACCATATGCCGCGGACAGTAAGTCGTGCAAAGGCCGCAGGCCGTACATTTATCAGCATCGATATAACGCGGCTGCAATCTGATACCGGCGGCGAACTTACCCGGTTTACCCTCTAATGAAACAAATTCGGCGTTTGTTAAAATCTCTATATTTGGAGACCGACCGGCCTCTACCAACTTGGGCGCCAGGATTCAGAGCGAACAGTCGTTGGTAGGGAAGGTCTTGTCAAGCTGGGCCATAACCCCGCCGATGGCAGCGGATTTCTCAACCAGATATACATAATAACCCAGCTGGGTCAAATCCAGGGCCGCCTGCACACCGGCAATACCACCGCCCAACACCATAACGGCGCCGGCCTTTCTCGTCGCACCCTTCGGCACTCCTGCTTCTCCCATAATACTTACACTCCAATATTTAATGTATTCGTAATAACGCCCTGATTTTTGTAACTACTCACAGGGTAAGTGATTAATCTCCGCAAAACCCCGTATTAGTAGCTGCTCGCAGCTACTAATTTTCTTCTACTACCTCAACCTTAACGGCGCATATTTTATATTGCGGACTTCTTGACAACCTGTCCAGACTGTTCAAAGTCAGAAGATTAACCGGCACTTCGGCGAAGTGATACGGAATAAAAACCGTGCCCTTCTGCGAACGTTCGGTAATCCTTGCCCTTACCTTGACAGAACCGCGTTTTGAGGTAATCAGCAGCCAACCTTTTTCCCCGATCTTTAACCGTTTGGCATCATCAGGATTGATTTCGGCCAGGGCTTCCGGGCAAATCTCCTCGATGCCGGGGGTCTTGCGGGTCATGCTGCCGAAATTATACTGGGCATATTCCCGGCCCGTGGTCAAAATCATAGGGAATTCTTTATCAGGCAATTCCCTGGGCGGCGTATAATCCTCCGGAATAAACAAGCCCTTTCCCCTGCTGAACCGGTTGACATGCATAATCGGCGTGCCGGGATGCTTCTCATCCGGCGCCGGCCATTGCATGCCCGTCTTTTCAAGACGATCATAAGTAATGCCGCCGTACTGAGGCAGGAGGGAAGTTATTTCCTCAAAAATTTCCCGGGCGGAATTATAGTGCATTTCATAGCCCATCTTTTTTGACAGTTCACAGAAAATCTGCCAGTCGGGCTTGGCCTTGCCCGGTGGGTCAAGCGCCTTTCTTACCCTTTGCACCCGCCGCTCCGTGCTGGTAAACGTCCCGTCTTTTTCAGCATAACAGGCGGCCGGCAATACCACATCCGCCATCTTGGCGGTATCAGTCAAAAAAATATCCTGCACCACCATGAAATCCAGGTTTTCAATAGCCTTGACGGCGTGGCCGGCATTGGGATCAGCCAGAACGGGATCCTCGCCCATAATGTAAAGCCCCTTGATGTCACCCGCCGTAATAGCATCCCACACCTCGGTCGCCGCCTTACCCTTGCGGCGGGGCAATCGAACGCCCCACAGCGCTTCGTATCTGGCACAGGTCTCTTCATCGACAAGGCCGGCATAGCCCGGCAGCGTATTGAAGAGCGCCCCCATATCACAAGCGCCCTGCACATTGTTCTGGCCGCGCAGGGGGTTGACGCCGCCGCCGCTTATGCCGAGTTTACCGCAAAGCATGGCCAGGTTGGCAATGCATTTCACATTATCCGTACCGGTGGCATGGTGCGCCAGGCCCATGCCGTAATAAATAGCGCTTTTACCGGGTGCGGCATATAATCTTGCCACAGTCCGCAACTGCTCTTCGGCAATACCCGTAATTTCTTTAACATAAGCGGGCGTATATTTACTGGTGACAATTTCCAGCTCTTCAAAATTCTCGGTTCGTTCTTCAACAAAATCCTTGTCCCACAGATCCTCTTCTAAAATAACGTGCATCAGGCCGTTTAGAAAAGCCACGTCGGTCCCCGGCTTGATCCGTACCCAATGGTCTGCCCGCCGGGCGAAATCAGTGCCGCGCGGGTCAACGACGATCAACTTCGTGCCCCGGTCCAATGCCTGATGAATACGCAAGCCGATCGTCGGATGCCCCGTGTCGGCATTACTGCCGATCATAAAAATGACATCCGCGTCGCCGATGTCGGCAATGGAATTGGTCATTGCGCCGCTGCCGAATGAGAGGGCCAAACTGGCCACCGTGGGAGCGTGTCAGAGCCGGGCGCAGTGATCGATATTGTTGGTGCCGATCGCGGTGCGCATGAATTTCTGCATCAGGAAATTCTCTTCATTAGTGGCCCGGGCGCAACTGAAAGCGGCGATACTGTCGGGACCATACATGGCCTTAAGATCAAAAAAGCGCTTGGCGATTACATCCAGAGCCTCATCCCATGAAGTCTCCACCAGCATATCCTTTTTTCTGACCAGCGGTTTTTTGATGCGGTCGGGATGCTGGATAAAATTGTAGCCGAACCGGCCCTTCACGCATAACGCCCCGAAATTGGGGGCCTGAGCAGGATCAGCCGTTACCTCCATCAAGGTGTTGCCTTTAACCTTGAGGATAATCTGGCAACCGGCGCCGCAATATGGGCATGTTGTCCTGATTTCGCGGATATCTTCAGATACCACCGGCACGATAACGTCTTTCTTATTCAAGGCGCCGGTCGAACAATTATCGACACATTTGCCGCAGGACACGCACTTATCATTAAATACCAACTTGATGTCCAGCGGCCGGCCTTTTTCATCAAAAGAGGCGGCGGTAAGCTCCAAGGCCTCATACTCACAACTGTTCTTGCAGCGTTGACAGTATATGCACTTGTTCAAATCAACCAGAATGGTCGGATGAGAGGCATCCTTGCGGTACTGCACCTTGGCGCCCATGCCGGTCTTTTTGAGATTGACATTATAATCGATGGCCGCCGCTTTCAATTCACAACGGTTAAAGGCAGTACATCCGCAGGCCAGACAACGTTCCGCCTCCCGGCGGGCCATTTTCTCGGAGAAGCCGGTGCGGATTTCATCAAAATCCTGCGTACAAATTTCCGGGGGCCGGGCCGGATTTTTTTCCCGCAGTTGGACCTTCATCCCCTCAAAATTTTTAAGATCCACATCATCAAAACTTTTGCCGCGCGTAAAATTAAACCGGCTTTCAGCCGCCGCCTTGTCCACCCCCATAATATGGGCATGTATATTCTCCGCGGCCCGCCTGGCGCCGACCACGGCCTGAATTACCGAACGGGGGCCGCTTACCGCGTCGCCGGCGGCAAAAACGCCCGGCAAATTGGTCTGCGAGGAACGAATATTGGCCTTAATGGTGTTTTTAGCGGAAACTTGCAGATCCTCCTCCAAGACGCCGCCGCTGAATTTATCAGCGCAGACCATTTGTCCCAGAGAGGATACCACCGTATCGACCTGTATGATATTATTCGAACCCACAATTGGTTCGGGGGTTCGAACTCCGCGCTTATCCGGTTCTCCCAGCTTCATCCGGATTAATTCGAGATTAAGGCCATCCGAACCCATCTCGATTCGAACCGGCGAGGACATCAGAAGGAACTGCCCTCCTTCCCTGTCTAACTCCCGGATGCCTCTCTGGTTTGCCGGCATCTCCAGCCGCGATCGCGGGTAGATGACGGTCACCTCGCCGACACCGAGACGAATCAGTGAGCGGGCGACCTCCATGGCAATATTGTTGCCGCCGATCACCGCCGCCGACCGTCCGAAATCTTTTTCCTTACCATTGGCAACGATTCTTAAAACCTGCGTTGCCGTATATACGCCCGGTAAAGTGGCGCCTGAAATTTCAAGGGTCTGATCCACCCCGACCCCGACGCCCAGGAACACGGCATCATAACCCTGTTTCTGCAGGTCCTCGATAATATAGTCCCTTCCCCACTCCTGACTGAGGCGTACGGAAATGCCCAGGCGCAGGATGGTATTGATTTCATAGTCCAGGACATTTTTCGGAATACGATATTCCGGTATCCCGTATCTGAGCATGCCGCCCAGTTTAGGTTCTTTTTCGTAAATAGTGACCTTGTGCCCCTTACGGGTAAGATAATACGCGGCTGTCAAACCGGCCGGCCCGCCGCCGATTACGGCAACCTGTTTGCCGGTGGGGGGCGCACAGTCAAGCTTAAGAGCAACTTCAT
>CAYWUR010000147.1:0-5304 GCA_964460745.1 uncultured Desulfobulbia bacterium
TGATATAAAATGGAATGACCTGACTCTTAACCGGGCAGGCGGCGCGGTTAAGAGCAAGCCGCTGACGGGTGAATATTTTGTTACCCTGCCTGCCGGCCGGCAGTATAGCTATTATGCGGAGAAAGAAGGGTATATGGGAAAATCGGAACATCTCGATTTCTCTGATATCACGGAATATACGGAACATAAGCTTGATATCGTTCTTTATCCCGTCAAAAAATTGATTGCCGAAAAAATAACCATCCGCTTGAATAATATTCTTTTTGACTGGGATAAGGCGACGTTGCGGGCGGTATCATCCTTTGAATTAAACCGCTGGGTGGATTTTTTGCGGAAAAACGCCGCGATCCGGGCGGAAATACATGGACATGCGGACAACACTGGTCCGGCCGCGTATAATCAGGCCCTTTCCGAGAGAAGGGTGCGGTCGGTCATTAATTATCTGACCGGGCATGGTATCGCTGAAAGCAGGCTGCGCGGCATCGGCTTCGGTGAGAGCCGGCCCATCGCCACAAATGCGACCAGCGCGGGTCGGCAGTTGAACCGGCGCGTGGAGATCCTGCTGCTTAATAAGTAGTTATCGCAACGCCGTGCGCCTTGGACAAAAATTGAGATGAGAGAGCATTTTCTGCCGTTCTCCCGGCCTTCCATAAGCGAGGCGGAAATAGCCGCTGTTGTCGAGGTGTTGCGTTCCGGCTGGATTACGACCGGACCCAAAAACGCTGAATTTGAGGAGGCTTTTCGGTGTTACTGCGGCGCGGCCGGCGCGGTATCGTTGGCCTCGGCCACCGCCGGCATGCATCTGTTGCTGCAAGCCCTTGATATAGGGCCGGGCGATGAGGTGGTGACTCCCGCCATGACTTGGGTGTCAACCGTCAATTTAATTGTGCTGGCCGGCGCGACGCCGGTTTTTGCCGATATTGACCGGGAGACGCTGTTGACCACGGCGGCGCATATCGAGCCGTGTCTTTCGGCGCGCACCAAACTGATCCTGCCGGTCCATTTTGCCGGGGCGCCGGTGGACATGGCGCCCCTTCGCCGCCTGGCCACGGCCCGTAATATTGTTGTGGCCGAGGATGCTGCTCATGCGGTCGGCACGGAATATAACGGCGAGAAAATCGGCCGTAAAGGCATCGCCATATTTTCCTTTCATCCCATCAAAAATATGACGACCGGCGAGGGCGGCATGTTCTGTGCCGACGATGCGGACCTGCTTGCCCGGATACGCCGTCTCAAGTTTCATGGCCTGGGCGTCGACGCCTATGATCGGACCACACAGGGCCGCGTCCCCCAGGCCGAGGTGCTGGAGCCGGGTTATAAATATAACATGACCGATATTGCCGCCGCCATGGGCCTGGGGCAGCTTCGCCATCTTGACGGCTTTATTGAAAAACGGACGCGGCTGGCCCGGCGCTATACGGAACTTCTCGCGGAGGTGGACGAGATTATACCCCTGGCCGTGCCGTCTGGGCGGCTGCGGCATGCCTGGCACCTTTATATTGTCCGTCTTGATACCGGGAAAGCCGGGATGGAGCGCGATGAGTTTATGGCGGAGTTGAAAAAGAAAAATATCGGTACAGGTCTTCACTTTCGGGCCGTTCATCAACAGAAATATTACCGGCAGACCCTGAATCTGCCGCCCGGCACGCTGCCGGCCACCGAATGGAATTCCGACCGGATCTGTTCCCTGCCGCTTTTCCCGGCCATGCGGATGGCGGACGTTGATGACGTGGTCCGGGCTATCAAGGAGGTGCTTGTTTAATGACCAGCCCAGCCCTTTCCATTGTTATCCCGGTCTTTAATGAAGTCGACAATCTGCCGGATTTGATCAGCCGCTGCCTGGCCGCCTGTCGCCGGACAAATCGGTCGTTCGAGATCCTGCTGGTGGACGACGGCAGCGCGGATGGTTCAGCCGAAATTATCGCCGGCGCCGCTGATCGACACGCCTCTGAAGTGATCGGCGTGTTTCTGAATCGTAATTACGGCCAGCATGCCGCCGTCTTCGCCGGATTGGCACAGAGTTGCGGTGAGATTATCATTACCATGGATGCGGATCTTCAGAATCCGCCGGAAGAGATTCCCGCTCTGGTCCGGGAGATGGGAAAAGGTTATGACGTAGTGGGCACGGTGCGCCGTAACCGGCAGGACTCGCTGTTCAGACGGGGGTCGTCGTTTCTGGTCAATAAGATGGTGCAACAGGCCACCGGCGTGATGATGCATGATTACGGCTGCATGCTGCGCGCCTACCGGCGGCCGATTGTAACCGCCATGCTCCAGTGCCGGGAACATTCCACCTTTATTCCTATTCTGGCAAACAGCTTTGCCCGGAATACCGCGGAGATTGCCGTTGAGCACGCCCCGCGTCGGCAAGGGGAATCGAAATACAGTTTTTTTAAACTCGTTTCCCTGCAATTTGATTTACTGACCAGCATGTCCACTTTCCCCTTGCGCCTTTTGTCGATCATCGGCAGTGTGATCGCCGTCTGCGGCATTGGGTTCGGCCTGTTTCTCATGGTCATGCGCCTCGTATATGGCGCCGTCTGGGCGGCCGAAGGAGTATTTTCCCTTTTCGCGGTACTCTTTGTCTTTATCGGCGCCCAGTTTATCGGCCTCGGACTGCTTGGTGAGTATATCGGCCGCATCTTCCGCGATGTCCGGGGGCGACCGCGTTATTTTATCCAGGAAATCAGGGGCGGCCGGCCGGCGAAGTCCTCCGCGGACAACAGACAAAATAAGACGGCGGACGGTTTACCCGCCGTTGACAGCGGTCCGCTGACGGACCAGGAAAAAACTTCAAGCTGAGAGGATTTCATGAAAGCAATTGTACTGGCCTATCATAATATAGGCTGCGTCGGCATCAAGGCGTTGCTGGCTCATAATTTTGACATTCAGGCCGTGTTTACTCATCAAGACGATCCGGCGGAAAACATCTGGTTCGATTCCGTCGCGGAACTGGCCGCCGGTCATGGTCTGCCGGTCTTTGCGCCGGAAGATATAAATCATCCGCTCTGGGTGGAAAAGATCAGGGAGATGAAACCTGATATCATCTTTTCCTTTTATTACCGAGCCATGGTCGGCCGAGATGTTCTCGATATCCCGCCGGCCGGTTGCCTCAATCTGCACGGCTCTCTTCTGCCGCGCTACCGGGGACGTTGTCCCGTGAATTGGGCCCTGATTAATGGCGAAAAAGAGACCGGTGTCAGCCTGCATTACATGACGGCAGGTCCGGATGAAGGCGACATTGTCGGCCAGCGACGGCTGGCTGTCGGTTATGATGATACGGCGCTCTCCCTCTATAATAAATTCACCGTCGCCGCCGGCGAATTGCTGGACGATACTCTTCCCGCCATCAAGGCCGGCAAGGTTGACCGTGTCCCGCAGGATCAGGCGCTGGCTACCTATTATGGCGGCCGGACCCCGGCGGATGGTGAAATTGATTGGCAACAGGACGCCGACGCGATTCGCAATCTGGTGCGGGCGGTCACCCGCCCCTATCCCGGCGCCTTCAGTTTTCTGGGCAGCCGGAAGTGCTTGTTCTGGGAGGTGAGCTGCCTTGCCGATGAAGGAAAAGCCCCCGGCACCGTGCTTGCCGTCGAACCGCTGACTATCGCCTGCGGCAGCGGGGCGCTGCGTATCGATGCCGGCCAGCCCGCGGACGGCATTTTTATGAACGGCCGCCAACTGGCTGATGAGCTGAACATAGAACCGGGCATGCGGTTTTCCCGGCAGAGATCGGTGACGATTGAGGCGCAGCGTAAAAAGCATGTCCTTATTCTGGGGGTGAACGGCTTTATCGGCAACCACCTGGGTGAACGGCTTCTGGACAGCGGCCGTTATGAGGTGCATGGCATGGATCTGGGCACCAACTCCATCAAACGGATTATTAACCGGCCGGGTTTCAATTTCCGCGAGGGCGATATCTCGATCATGCGGGAATGGATCGAATATCATGTGCGGCGCTGTGATATTGTCCTGCCCTTGGTCGCCATTGCCACACCGGCCGAATATAACCGCAATCCGTTGCGGGTATTTGAGCTTGATTTTGAGGAAAATCTGCGCATTGTCCGGTACTGCGCCAAATACGGCAAACGTATTCTTTTTCCTTCCACCTCGGAAGTGTACGGCATGTGCGGTGATTCTGAATTCGATGAAAACAACTCGAAATTGGTGCTTGGTCCTATCCACAAGCAGCGCTGGATCTATTCCTGCAGCAAGCAGCTGCTTGACCGGGTAATCTGGGCTTACGGCTTCAGTAAGGGGTTGCGTTTTACCCTGTTTCGGCCGTTTAATTGGGTCGGCCCCCGTCTGGACAATCTGAATTCGGCCCGTATCGGCAGTTCCCGGGTGATTACCCAGCTTATCCTGAACCTGGTGGAAGGCACTCCCATCCGCCTGGTGGATGGCGGCAGCCAGCGACGCTGCTTTACCGACGTTAAAGACGGCATAGAATGCCTCTTTCGGATTATCGAGAATAAAAATAATATCTGTGATTCGCAGATTATTAATATCGGCAGTCCGCAAAACGAGGCAAGCATCAGCGAGCTGGCTCATCTCCTGATTGACAAATTCCTGGCCCACCCCCTGCGCGATAAATTTCCGCCCTTTGCCGGTATTCGCACCGTGGAGGCCCGGGCCTTCTATGGCCCCGGCTACCAGGATGTCCAGCACCGCCGGCCTTCCATTCGTCAGGCAAACCGTCTGTTGGGCTGGCAGCCGCAGGTTCCCCTTGAACAATCGGTGGAGGAGACCCTTGACTTTTTTCTGCGGCAGGCGGCTGGAGAGACTGAACCTTGAGCGCCGCGCCAATCACGGCCGGCCTGCGGATTGATGTTGATACCCTGCGTGGCACCAGGTTGGGGGTGCCTAATCTGGTGAGTCTTCTGGACCGCTTCGGGATTAAGGCCACCTTTTTTTTCTCGGTGGGGCCCGACAATATGGGCCGGCATCTCTGGCGGCTTCTGCGGCCCGCCTTTTTCAGCAAGATGATGCGTACCGGCGCGCCAAGTCTCTATGGCCTGGATATTCTGCTGAGGGGTACGTTATGGCCCGGGCCGGTCATTGGTAAGAAATGCGCGGACCAGATCAGGTCGGCCGCCGACGCCGGACATGAAATCGGCCTGCACGCCTGGGATCATCACCGTTGGCAGACACGGGTGGCGACAATGGATAAGGCGGCGGTGGGCCGGACGTTAAGCCGGGGCCTTGAAATGCTGAGTGGGATTATCGGCCGTTTGCCCGACTGCGCCGCCGCGCCGGCCTGGCGTATTACCCCGGCCGCGCTTGCCGCCCGGGAACAATTTCCTT
>CAYWUR010000148.1:0-5292 GCA_964460745.1 uncultured Desulfobulbia bacterium
AGCAAGAAAGGTAAAACAAAGCAGGGATGGTCTCGGCGGTGTGGTCGCCGGCAAAACCATTGCCGTGCTTGGCCTCACCTTTAAGCCTGAAACAGACGATATGCGGGAAGCGCCGGCCATCACTATCCTGCCGGCCCTTTTAGAAAAAGGCGCTCACATCAAGGCCCATGATCCGCAAGGCATGCGGGAAGCGGCCAGATATCTGCCGGAAATTGAATATGTGGAAACACCATACCAGGCTTGTGAAGGAGCGGATGCCCTTGTGCTGATGACCGAATGGAACCAGTACCGCGCCCTGGATCTGCCGCGCATTAAAGCGCTCATGAAAACGCCTAATTTGATTGATCTCCGCAATATTTTTGAACCGCGCACAGCGAAGGAATATGGCTTTAACTATATGGGGATCGGGCGTTTCTAGAAGTCCAGCCAAAAGACCCTTGTTGGATCTATCGTCCAACAAGGGTCTGGTGGTCATAAAATAAGTATGGTCCGCTGCCCTATTTTTACTTTCCAGAGGCCCTTTTGGACGCCTTGAGCGGATTTACCCTAATTTTAGTGGTAACAATTTCCGGTTTGGCATGGGTGGCAAAATTGCATATACCCAGACGCCACTTAGCCGATGGATCCGCATAGGTGCTACAGTATTTGGCGCCTTCAAGCTCAACAATTCTTTCACACCCTTCACATTTTTCGATGACATTTTTAAAAAAGCCGCTGCTTAATAATTCCGCATTTTGTTGCATCTTGCACTCCCCCATATTAAGCTTTTGTAAATGTACACCGGCGCCGCATCCGCCGATATCCATTTATAAATCTGTTCTCTTTTGTCCGCCGGTCGATTTTATAGGCCGCCACGAAGGCGGTAATGACAGACCGTTAAAACATGTATATATAAAAAAAATATTATATATTGTCAATTAAGATGTATTCGAGGAACGGTCCCAACAGGCGAGGCCGTCATAATCAGCCGTGGAAAGGGGGTATGCTTTATGCCTTATTATATCTGGAAAGGAAAAAATTCATACGGCGAAAAACGTAAGGGGAAATTGGAAGCTCCCAACGAGGCGGCGGCTTATAGCTATTTGAAAAAAATCAGGATATCGCCGTCCTCCGTCAAGGAAGCCCCCAAAGATCTGCTGGCCGGCGTCGAGTTTTTAAAACCCAAAGTTACAGGCCGCGATATCGTCATCTTCACGCGGCAGTTGTCAACCATGATCGATGCAGGCCTTCCCCTCGTACAATGTCTGGAAATTCTGAGCAAGCAGCAGGAAAACAGCACATTTAAAACCATTCTCGAAAAAATCCGGATGGATGTTGAAACGGGCAGTACCTTTGCCGATGCCATGAAAAAACATCCTAAGATTTTTGATAACCTTTACTCCAACATGGTTGAGGCCGGCGAGATGGGCGGCATTCTTGATACTATTCTAAGCAGACTTTCCATCTTTATGGAAAAAAGCATGCAGCTGAAAAAACGGGTCAAAGGCGCCCTTACCTATCCGATAATCTGCCTTTGCATCTCGATTGTAATTTTAGGCGTAATTCTCATCTTTGTCGTCCCGGTTTTTGAAAAAATGTTTGCTGATTTCGGCGCCGCTCTGCCGCTACCGACTCAATTGGTAGTGAGCATGAGCAATTTTGTGAAGGACAATATTGTATACTTGCTGGGCTTAGTGGTTATTGCTGTTTTTGCAGTTAAAAAAGCATACAAAACCGAGAAAGGACAAAAAAAAATAGACGCATTACTGCTTAAACTTCCGGTGTTCGGGCTACTGATCAGAAAGGTGGCCGTGGCTAAATTTACCAGAACGCTCGGCACCATGCTGCAGAGTGGCGTCCCGATTCTGGACGCCTTAAATATCGTGGGAAGAACCTCCGGCAACAAAGTAATCGAAACCGCTGTCTTCAGAGTGGCGGACAGCATCCGCGAAGGACGCCCCATTGCGGAACCCCTTGAGGAAACCGGCGTTTTCCCCACCATGGTGGTACAGATGATCAATGTTGGTGAATCGGTTGGCGCTCTGGACGTCATGCTGGAAAAAATTGCCAATTTTTATGACGATGAGGTGGACCAGGCGGTTGACAACATGACCGCGATGATTGAACCATTCATGATGGTTTTCCTGGGCGGCATGATCGGCGGACTGGTTGTCGCCATGTACCTGCCCATTTTCCAGATGGGCAGCATAGTCGGCTAGCCGGACGAAAAATCAGGACAAATAACAGAGAGGTCCTTCATATGGGTGAAATTATCGGTGTCTTAGGCAGAGAAGTTATTGACTCCCGGGGCAATCCCACGGTTGAGGCGGAAGTATATCTTGATTCCGGTGCGGTTGGCAGAGCAATTGTACCCTCCGGGGCCTCAACCGGAAAAAGGGAAGCACTTGAATTGCGCGATAAAGGGAAAAAACGATATATGGGAAAAGGGGTGCTTGGGGCTGTCAGAAATATAAATGAAAAAATTGGCTCCAACATCGTCGGACTTGAGTCCAGCCAGCAAGTGTTAATCGATGAGACGTTGTTAAAGCTTGACAATACCGGAAACAAGAAGAAACTGGGCGCCAACGCCATCTTGGGCGTTTCCATGGCCATAGCCAAGGCATCCGCCATAGAACTTGATCTGCCGCTTTTTTCCTATCTGGGCGGGGTTAACGCCAAGGTGCTGCCGGTGCCGATGATGAATGTCCTGAATGGCGGCGTTCATGCGGATAACAATGTGGATATCCAAGAATTCATGATCATGCCGGCCGGCGCCGATTCATTCGCGGAAGCTTTACGAATGGGCGTTGAGGTTTTCCACGCCCTCAAAGTCGTGCTTAAAAAGGCGGGACACCATACGGCAGTAGGTGATGAGGGTGGTTTTGCGCCCAACCTTCGCTCCAACGAAGAGGCTATGGAATCCTTACTGGAAGCCATCGTCCAGGCCGGTTACAAACCCGGACATGATGTTTATATAGCTATCGATGTTGCCGCCAGCGAATTGTATAACTCGACGGACAAATGCTACATCCTGGCCGCCGAGCATAAACCGAAAAAGACAGCGGTGGAACTTATAGATTTTTACGAGAACTGGGTAGAAAAATATCCTCTGGTCGCCATTGAAGACGGTCTGAGCGAAAACGACTGGCAGGGGTGGAAAAAACTTACCAAGCGCTTAACAGATAAAGTACAACTGATCGGCGACGATATCTTTGTCACCAACACCAGGATATTAGCCAGGGGAATCGAACAGGGAGTGGCCAATTCCATACTTATTAAACTCAACCAGATAGGTTCGGTAACGGAAACGATTGATGCCGTGGAAATGGCCCATCGGGCCGGATACAGCGCCGTCATTTCACATCGGTCCGGAGAAACGGAAGACACTACCATTGCCGATCTTAGTGTTGCTCTCAACGCCGGCCAAATCAAGACAGGCGCACCGTGCCGAACGGATCGGGTGGCAAAATATAACCAACTCCTGCGAATCGAAGAAGAACTTGGGGCAGCTGCCATATATGCCGGCAAAAAAACCTTACGGAATACATTTTAATCCTCTTGACAAATAGCAATCATTTTGGTTAGTTGAACAAATTAAATATAATTTACAAGGAGGATATTGAGGTATGACTCTGACAAAGGCTGACATCGTGCAGGAGACTTATAAGGATAATCCCAACCTGACCAAGGCTCAAGCCACGCACTCAGTGGAAACACTTTTAAAAATTATCAAAACCTGTCTGGCGGGTGGTGAAAATTTATTAATTAGCGGCTTCGGAAAATTCAATGTTAAAGATAAAAACTCACGAAGAGGAAGAAATCCGCAAACCGGGGAAGAATTGATTCTGGAAGCCAGAAGAGTCATCACCTTTAAACCGTCGGGGATTTTGCGCGCCAGAATAAACGGCGAGAAGTGAATCTCCTCTCGTTAGAAAATATCGCCTTTGCCGGGATAGATTTTTCCGACACCAC
This sequence comes from uncultured Desulfobulbia bacterium, assembly GCA_964460745.1. Classification (GTDB taxonomy): domain Bacteria; phylum Desulfobacterota; class Desulfobulbia; order Desulfobulbales; family BM004; genus CAYWUR01. The sequence goes on from CAYWUR010000148.1 coordinate 3,952, forward strand.
TTATCATCTCGCTCCCCATCAGGCGAATGACGTCCCAGCCGGCCTGCGGGAGTCAATCCTCAAGACAGGCCTGCTTCATCCGCCGATCTTAAAAAAAACCCTTACAAACGGTTTTCAGATTGTTTGCGGGCGCAAAAGACTGCTTGCGGCCCGTGAAACCCTTGAAATCAAAACTTGCGACTGCTTAATTCTTGCAGCCGAGACCGATGAGTTACGCACTTTTTCAATAATACTGGAAGAAACACTGACCAGCAGGCAGCTTAGCCCGATCGAGCTGGCAACTTTTTTCAATAAGATATCGCCGTATCTCAGCATTCAGGATGCGGCCCGTAAATTCCTGCCCCGCCTGGGTCTTGCTCCGCAGACTTACCATATTGACCGTTTATTGGCGCTGCTTGAACTGGAGGCGCCCCTCATCGACGGCCTGCACACCGGCTCCCTTCATGAATCAACGGCCCGAGAGCTGACAAAACTGCCGGACAGTGACCGTTTATTGCTTTTCGAAATAATCCGCCTTTTGAGATTAAGTGTCGGCAAACAAAAAAAACTGGTCAGCGCCTGCCGTGAGCTGGCGATAAGACATAATGCCACTGTCAAGACAGTCCTCGCTTCCGCGGAATTGCAAGACATATTGCACCATCCAAGTGCCAACCGATCCCAAAAGGCAGCCGGCATTATGATCTGGCTCACTAAAAATCTCTTCCCCGGACTTAACGAGGCGGAAAAAAATTTTAAAAATTTCACCAGGAGGCTGGGTCTTCCAAAAGAAATGAGCCTCGCACATACGCCGGCCTTCGAAAAAGACGCCATAACACTATCCATCACATTCAAGAATAAAGACGAACTCGAGAAAATCTGGCAACAAATCAAACCGATTCTGGCGTCATTTCACCCAACATTAGCCTTGTAATAAAATAACGTTGCGCTTATAATAACATTTTCGTAATGGTATTGCGCCGTCACGGGGTATAAGCAACCCATGGTGGCATACTTACACATCTACTTTCCTCGTTCACGTAGACGGGACAAACGCTAAAGTCCTTCCGGTTTCAGATGGCACAAAATTCGAAAAAGACCATACTCGTTGTTGATGATGATGCCCTTATCAGACTGGGCTTGGAAAAATTTGCCAAGAGAGAAGGCTTTAACGCCATATCCGCCTCTTCCGGCGAAAAAGCCCTTAAAAAAATCGAGGAAGAAAACCCGTGTATGGTCCTGCTCGATATAAAGCTGCCGGACTCCATGGACGGCCTGGCACTGCTTGACATCATAAAAAAAACACGGCCTGAAATAACGGTAATCATGATCAGCGGCCAATCGGAAGTACGCGGCGCAGTTGAT
>CAYWUR010000149.1:0-5280 GCA_964460745.1 uncultured Desulfobulbia bacterium
TTTGTAGAGGAAGAGGATATATATACCATTACCGAAGGCATGATAGCACATATCTTCAAGGAAACTCTACAGATTGAACTGCCGAGGCCCTTCGCGCGCATGGACTATGCCGAGGCAATGGCCCGTTTCGGAACGGACAGGCCTGATACCCGTTTTGGCTTGGAGTTGGTCAGCCTGACGGAGGTGGTAAAGGATTGCAGCTTTAAAGTTTTTCGTACGGTGGTGGAAAAAGGTGGCATGGTTAAAAGCATTAACGCGAAAAAATGCGCTGTTTTTTCCCGGAAGGATCTTGACGATCTGACGAATTATGTCGGCCAATTCGGCGCCAAGGGGTTAGCCTGGGTAAAGGTCAAGGCCGGCGGCGAATGGCAGTCGCCCATAGCTAAATTTTTTACCGATGCGGAGAGATCGACAATGGCCGAGGTGTTGGGAGCCGAAGAGGGTGACCTCCTGTTTTTTGTGGCTGACCAGCCCGCCATTGTACACCAGGCACTGGCTGAGCTCCGCCTCGAACTGGGGCGCCGCCTCCAACTTCTGGATAAGAAAAAATTTAATTTCGTCTGGGTTACCGATTTCCCTCTGCTGGAATACAGCCACGAGGAAAAACGACATACCGCCGTTCATCATCCTTTTACCGCCCCCCGGGAAGAAGACTTGGAGTTACTGGCCGTTGATCCCGGCCAGGTACGTGGCCGGGCCTATGACCTGGTAATAAACGGCAATGAAATCGGCGGCGGCAGTATCCGTATTCACCAGAAGCATGTACAGGATAAAATTTTTGCCGCCTTGGGGATCAGCGAGGAAGAGGCGTCTGAAAAATTTGGTTTTCTACTGCAGGCTCTTAAGCTTGGCGCACCTCCCCACGGCGGCATAGCCTTCGGTCTGGACCGTTTGCTGATGATACTTGCCGGTCGTGATACCATTCGCGACGTAATCGCCTTTCCAAAAACGCAGAAGGCAACCTGCCCCCTCACTGACGCGCCTGCCTCGGTTGCCAGGCTGCAGCTTACGGAACTTTCTCTGCGTCCGGACTGGTAACCTCTCTTGGTAAGCGGCAGACCGACAGTAAAATACCGCCCTAACCTAGTTTCGGCTTTTCTCACGAAATCATACGGTTATACAACCGCATGATTTCGGCCGTCCATCCTTGGACGGCATTGATGGACTTTTTACGAGTCCATCTTGTTTGCCTTATAACAACTGCTTATTTACATTGATCTCCGCCTTGCTTCTCAGATTTGCCACCCAGCCCGTTAATAAAGCGGCTTTCTTTACCTGTAGTAAACGGTTTTTATATTCCTTCTCCTTCTGGGCAAAGATATCCCCGGCCGGCGCTTTTCTTTCCTGGAGTCTGAGGACAAAAAATTTGTTTCCATCTGTCTCAATTGTATCGGGATAAGGGCTTGCTTCTGTCAGATTAAAGCCTCTTTCGACGGCTGTATTCGGCAGGCCGCTGCCGCTCGCGCTCTTCATCCTGGAAATAAAAGGGGTCTCTTTGACTTCAAGGGCCGCTTTTCCGGCTGCTTTTGCGAAAGAGGCCGCATCCTTCCCGCCTGTTTTCAGTTCTTTCAACATTTTTCGCGCTGCTTCCCTGGCCAGCCCAACGGCCCGGTCATTAATATACGCTGTTTTTACCTGGTCCCTGACATCTGCAAGCGGTGGAATTTCCGGCGCCTTAATATCTTCGGCGTAGAGAATGGCATATCCCTCAGCCAGATCAATTAACGAGCTTAATTCACCTTTCTTCAGTGAAAAAGCGGCATTAAGAAAGGCTGGATCGGCGATGATTCCTTGTCGTCCAGTCTGTTTTATTTTATTTGAGAAGAAACCCGTGTGTTTTATGGCGACGCCGCTTTTTTGGGCAAATTTTTCCAGACTGCCGGCGAGAATAATAGCCTCGTAGGCTTTGTCGGCCTTGGCAAAGGTTATATCTCGAGCCTTTGCCTTCTTTAATGCGGCTTCTATTTTGCCCTTGACCTCGGCCAGAGGCTTGGTGCTTGCCGGGATTACATCTTCAAGCTTGATAACATGAAAGCCGAAACGCGTCTGCACCACGTCGCTTACCTCTCCTTTGCCAAGTGCAAAAACCGTATCATCAAAAGGTTTTACCATCCGTCCCCTGGCAAACAGACCAAGGTCTCCACCGGCGGAAGCGGACGGGCCTTCGGAATATTGTTTGGCCAATGCCGCAAAGTCCTTACCTCCTTTAGCTTTTTTCTGGAGTTCTTCCGCCCGGTTGCGCTTCTCGGCAAGCTGTTCTTTCGTATCGTTTTGCGTGGTTTTTATGAGAATATGACGGGCCCGACGTTGCTCCGCTATGGAATATTCGTCGATATGTTGTTGATAATACCGTTGTAGATCATCATCGGATACCGTTATATCTTTTTGATCAGGGTCAGGGAGAAAGGCCAGATATTCTACCTTCACCTCCGGGTCGGTCTTGTAATTATCCTTGTGTTCTTCAAAATAATTCGTCAATCCTTCATCCTTAACTTTTACCTGCTTCTTAAACTCATCAGCCGCAAATGTCACATAGGCAAGCTTGATTTCTTCATTGTCGAAATCGAATTGTTCCTGCAATTCAGAAGGCGCCATTTTGGCAAAACGACCGATATGACCTATCACCTTGTTCGCAATAAGATCTTCGCGCATGGATTCCTCAAAAGAAGAGGGCGTCAAGCGTGACCGCGAAAGAATGGTCTTATAACGGCCGGCGTCAAAGATGCCGTTGTTCTGAAAGGCTTTCATTTTTTGCACCGCCCGGGAAACTTCGGCATCGCTTACCAGAATGCCCATATCCTTGGCGCCTTGCATAATCAGCACTTTTTTGATCAACTGCTCAATGGCCTGCCCTTTTATGTCCAATGTTTTTAATAACCCTTCCGGTAGATTGCCCCCGAACTGCTCACGGTATTGTGTCATTATCCGGTCATAGGCCTTTTGATACTCCTGAAAGCCTACGGTATCATCATTTACGGTGACGGCGGCGTTGCGGCTGCCGCGGCGGCTGGACCCTACTCCCCAGAAAATAAAAACAAGGGAGATTACCACCACTGTGGCCTGAATAAAGGGCGATTGCGCCTTTCTGCGTAATACACTTAACATAGCGAGTCTCCTCTGATCTTTCCTGACATTATATCATCTCCTGAAGCCATGACGGCAATTCTCCGACAGGCTCCCGGGCCGGACTTTTTACGAGTCCGTCATAATATACTGTATTTCAAATAATTCAACTATTGATGGCTAAGTAACAATGCCGATTTACCGCGTCGGGGCGTTGTTTACAATTATTTTTTTAACAAAAAATACATTATATTAAATAGTTGGCGTTGTGTCATATTGTGTACTATTGACATGTAATTATTTTTTTGCAAATTATAACAAATGGTTGTCAGGCGAAACACAAGCCGGCCCCCGAATAATCCCCGGCCTTGCCGCAGGTCATTTTCCGCTTGACATACAACCGAGCATACAATATGTAGTGCATTAATAAATTTAAACTACCATATGTCGTTGTGTCTTGGTCCAGCTTTACCTGAGTCCGTGAGTGCGGACATTTGATTTTTGGCTTATTACGGTCATTAAACTGTCTGTATGCCGCCCTGTGGATCGTCTGCCGGCGAACGCGCCGATCCAGGCAATTTATACTTTTAATCCATTAATAAAACTGGGGGAATCGAGAATGGGAGTCGTGATGCCAATAAATTCGGAGGCGGAAGAATTTGTCGATAGTTCAACAGGCAACAGCATAGGCAACAGAAGCGACGCAACGGATCTCGCCCTCTTTGTCCGTACCTCCCAGGAAGATATTACCAGCTGGGATCGACAGTGCATCGTCAACGCTCTGTTGCGAGAAACCTACGTTGACCGCGACACGGCGGAACGGATCAGTATTGAGGTGGAAAATATTATTTCCAGCGGCAAGGTAAAAACAGTTACCGGGCCATTAATCAGAGAGATGGTAAATGCCAAGTTGCTCGAACTTGGCCTGGAGCAGGCACGTCGCATGCATACCCGTCTCGGTGTGCCGCTTTATGACGTAGATCAGCTACTGGTTCATCCCAACAGAGAAAATGCCAATGTGCCGCATGGACCAGAGGCCACGAATCTTACGCTGGCCGAGGGCATCAAGAAAGAATACGCCCTGTTGCATGTTTTCTCCGCCGATGTGGCGGACGCCCACTTAAACGGCGATCTACATTTGCATGATCTCGGCTTTATTGATCGTCCGTATTGTTCGGGGCAATCCTTGGAATATATAAAAAAATTCGGTCTGAATCTGCCGCACTCCCTATCCATGGCCGCACCGGCCAAACATGCCGAGGTGCTTCTTGCGCACATGGTCAAGTTCGCCGCCGCCCTGCAGAGTCACTTTGCCGGCGCCATCGGCTGGGACGCCGTTAATCTGTTCTTCGCCCCATATTTGGAGGGCCTGGAGGACCGGCAGGTCAAACAGTTGGCGCAGATGCTTATTTTTGAATTTTCTCAGCAAGCTGTCGCCCGCGGCGGTCAGGCGATATTCTCTGATATCAATATATATTGGGAAGTGCCCAAACATTTTGAAAAGGTGCCGGCCATCGGTCCCGGGGGCAAATATACCGGCAAAACCTATAGTGACTATGAAAAAGAGGCGCAGCGTTTCGCCTGGCTCCTGTTCGAGGTCTATAAGGAGGGCGATGCCTCGGGACGGCCTTTCTTTTTTCCGAAACCGCTGGTTCACATTACCGAAAAATTTTTTAAAACTAAAGGCCACATGGATTTTCTGCATCATATATGTGATGTTGCCGCCGACAAAGGGAACACCTATTTTGTCTTTGACCGCGGCGAAACGGCAAAAATTTCAGAATGCTGCCGTTTAAGTTTCAAGCTTGAGGCCTCTGACATAGAAGATGCCAAAAAACCCTGGCGCATGCGCTATTCAGCTTTACAGAACATCACGATTAATCTGCCGCGTTTGGCTTTTAAAGCAAAAGGCGGTGACACCGAACTTTTTTCACTGCTGACCGAACAGCTGATGCTGGCGGTCAAGGGTCATGAGCAAAAAAAGAAATTCATTGAGAAATTGATGGCCTTGGGCGAGACCGGTCCGCTATCTCTCCTGTCCATGTCGTGCGACGGCCAGACCTATCTGCGGTTGCATCGTTGCACTTATCTGGTAGGCATGGTCGGCCTCAATGAACTGGTTAAGGTACACATGGGCCAGGAACTCCACGATTCGGAAGAGGCGATGAAATTCGGCTTGAAGGTTATCGCCCACATGAATATATTATGTAAAAAAGT
>CAYWUR010000150.1:0-5277 GCA_964460745.1 uncultured Desulfobulbia bacterium
GTAGGAAAGAGGTCATTTCATTGTCCCCTGCCTATGACCTGTTAAACACAACCATTCTTTTGTCGCAGCCGCAAGAGGAGTTGGCCTTGCCTCTCAATGCCAGGAAAAACAAGCTCAAACGAAGTGATTTTATAGAATATTTTGCCGCCGGACGACTGCGGTTAAGCGGAAAGGTGATGAAAAAAATGCTGGACCAATTTTCCAGTGTGCGAGCTGAGTGGGAAGCTCTGATTGATATAAGTTTTTTGTCTGAACAGATGAAAGAGAAATACCTCAATGTGATGGCCGAGCGTTTTGCCAGAATCTTTTAACCAATTCGTAATCACCATTCCACTGGCGCAAAGAAAAAAACAAATCGACCATCCTCGATATCAACCTTGAGTTTCGCGCCATGGCTCAGGCCGTAATGGATATAACCATCCTTTCGGCAGCCGGCCGCACACTCGGTGGAGTTGGGCGGCGACTCGAAATCCCGATCCCGGTCATACCAGGAAATGAGCATATAGTCATCAAAACGCTGTGTCGCCTGAATCCTGGCAAGTGTCACAGCCTCCTGGTAGTCACCGATTCTGTTTTCAGGATTAATTAATACTATTTCCAACTGAGAGAGGTCCGGGGTATTCAGCGGGCAAGGTTGATCAGCCATTATTTATTTTCCTTATCAATTGGTCTTCAGCAGGGCCAGGAAGTCATCACCGGGGATTTCCCGGGCGCCAAAGCCAAGCAGATGGTCGCTTTTGACCTGGCAGTCGATCACGCGGCAGTTATTCTTTTTCAAATATTCAACCAGGGTTACCAGAGCAACCTTAGAGGCATTATCCACCCGCGAGAACATCGATTCCCCAAAAAAAACGTCTCCCAGGCCGATGCCGTACAGGCCGCCTGCCAATTCGCCGCCGGCCCAGCATTCCACCGAATGCCCGTACCCTTGATGATGCAGAGACTCATAGGCCTGGATCATCTCGGGCGTGATCCAGGTGTCGTTATCCTGTCGTCTCTCCACAGTGGCACAGGCCATGATCACCTGATGAAAGGCATGGTCCATGGTAACCCGAAAACGATTCTGCCTGACGAGTCGGGCCAGCCGTCTGGATACTTTAAACTCTTCAGGGAAAAGAACCAGGCGCGGCGATGGCGACCACCAGAGAATAGGATCATCCCGACCGAACCACGGGAAAATCCCCATGCTATAGGCCAGCAGAACTCGTGCCGGCGATAGATCACCGCCAAAGGCAAGAAGTCCGTTATCTTCAGCCAATCCGGGCGGCGGGAAAACCAGTTCATCGGTCAATTTAAAAACAGGCATAAGCAGGGTCGAGACAAATATTGCGACAAGGCATTTGCCGGACTACTGCCGGCCAAATCGGGGTTGCGACTGCTGTCAATAAACACGGCAAATTACCTGTCATAGCTTGTTTAGGTGTTGATTGCCGCCGGGGACACTGACGGCGGCGGCAGGCTGCGGCGTGTTGCTCTGCGTTTGGTCATCGGGGGGTATTATGCGGCCGGCGTCCCATCCGTCACGAAAACCTTTCTGACAATTTTTAACCAGCAGGGGGTTCTCCAAGGTACAAGGCGGTAATTCGCCACTACCATAAACCTGAGCCAGACCGGCCCGGTATCCCAGCCGGTAAGCGTTACTGATGGCATCGCTGTCGGTCGCCGTGCCGTAAAAGATGGAACGGGCGCAATTCCTGACAAGGAAAACGGTGAGCAACAGTATGATAACCGTCGTCACCTTGATGCCGATTCTGGTATAGCCGGGGATTTCGGATGCACTCATGGCGCCTGACTTGTTTATTATTAGTAACTGAAGCAGTTATTCCAGAACTTTTATGTAATACATCATAGTTAAAAACAGACAATTTTTCATCATATTCTGGCCTGTTATGCTCTGGGGTCGGCAGGTAAGATTTAATACATAATTTTTTCTTCTTGCAATTTGTAAAATTGCCCGTATATTCGAAACAATCAAGGCTTGACGGATTCATCAATAATTGGAATGCATCTCTTTTCTCCACAAGCCGGCCGCCTGTCTTTCGGGCCGAAAAACGATGTAACCAGGTAATTTTACTGATATGGTGGAACTATTACTGGCCATTGCATCTTTTTTTTCTTACCCCTTCCCTGTCCCCGTTGTTTTCCTTTTTACCCTCTGTTTGTTACGACCGCGTTTCTGCCGGCTTTTTGGAATTCCGGAGCTGCCGGTTGGCTGCTGCGGCATGGCACCCCGGGGTACGGCGCACTGTGTGTGCCCCGGAAATTAAGGGCTTTTTATTTTTAAACCCTGAAAAGGAGGCGTATCATGCTGTACGGGTTTATTGTCGGTCCCCTGATCCTGCTGCTTTTTTTTGCCTCTATCCGTTTGGTGGTCCAGTATCAGCGGGGCATACTTTTTCGGCTGGGCAAGTTGAAGGCCATAAAAAATCCAGGAGTAGTCTGGCGGATTCCCCTGATAGACCGCTTGGTCCGGGTGGATATGCGGACCATTACCATGAATGTACCGGCCCAGGATATTATCACCAAGGATAATGTCTCCGTGCGGGTCAGCGCGGTGGTTTATTTCCGGGTGGTGAATTGCGAACTAGCCATCATCGATGTGGAGGACTATGAAACGGCCACCTCACAGCTGGCACAGACCACCCTGCGCTCCATCTGCGGCCAGGATGATCTGGACCATATGCTGTCGGAGCGGGATGTCATCAACCAGCGAATGAAGGAGATTCTTGATAAGGAAACCCATCCCTGGGGGGTTGCGGTGAGCCGAGTGGAGGTTAAAGAAATTGATCTGCCCGAGTCCATGCAACGGGCAATGGCAAAACAAGCCGAGGCGGAACGGGAGCGCCGGGCCGCTATTATCAACGCCGACGGTGAGTTGATGGCGGCTGAAAAGCTGACCCAAGCCGCCAAGATAATCAGTCAGGATGCGTCTGCCATTCAACTGCGGTATCTCCAGACTATCCGGGAAATAGGCGTTTCCGATAAAAATTCCACCATTATCCCCATCCCCATGGAGATGCTGCGGATGATTTCCACCCTCAGCGGGGAAAAGAAGGGATAACGAAAGCGTTTTTGCAAAAATCCGTAGACTCTCATTTTTTTACCGCGCTAACCATCCGTGCTTTTCCGCATCTTTCCGCGGCTGAAAAACGGTCGGTATTTTTTTGAAAAAACAAAAAAACGGGGTGAATATGGACAGGACTCGGATAAGAAAATTGCGTCGCTGCGTCACCATTGCCGGCGTGGTCGGCTTGCTGCTGGCCGCCTCGCAGGGTTGGGCGATCTCCAACGATGATTGTCTGGACTGTCATAATGATCCGGACCTGACCACAGAGAAAAACGGTAAGGAGTACAGCCTGTTTGTCGACGGCGACCAATTTGCCGCCTCCATTCATGCCGATAACGGCTGTATCTCCTGTCATGAGGAGGCGGAGGTGGATGGCGACGAGCATCCCTTCCCCATGACGCCGGTGGCCTGCGGCAACTGCCATGACGTCGAGGAAGCGGACTACGGCAATAGCCTGCACGGCAAGGAGATGACGGCGGGCGACGAATTCGCGCCGCACTGTTATGATTGTCACAGCAAGCATTATATCCTGCCGGAAACCGACAAACATTCCACCATCTTTAAACTCAACATTCCCTTTACCTGCGGCCGCTGCCACAAGGAGGGCAGCGGCACCACCAAAGCCCATGATTTTCCCGAGAAAAACATTCTCGAGAACTACTCCATGTCCATCCACGGCGAAGGCCTGTTCCGCAAGGGGTTGACGGTCACCGCCGTATGCAGCAGCTGTCATACCGGCCACAACATTCTACCCCACACCGACCCCGAATCCACCATCAGCCGTTTCAAGGTGGTCAAAACCTGCATGAAATGTCATGCCAATATCGAGACGGTTCATATCAAGATTGTCCGGGGAGAACTGTGGGAGAAGGCGCCCAACAAGGTGCCGGTCTGCGTGGAGTGCCATTCCCCCCATAAGACCCGGCGGGTACTCTACGAAGACAGCATGAATGACGGCTTCTGCATGGTATGTCATGCCAATCCCGACCTGAAGCAGATATCGGCGGACGGCACGGAGCGGCGCCTGTTTGTCAATATCAACGAGTTCAATCACTCCATCCACAAGCATAAACGGATTGCCTGTGTCAAGTGCCATGTGAATGTGACCCATCAAAGCAATCCGGTCTGCAAGGATTCGGGGCCGGTGGACTGCGCCATCTGTCATGCCGACCAGCAGAAACTCTTTGATGCCAGCACCCACGGCCGGCTGCACGCCGGCAATAATCCCAATGCGCCTTACTGCACCGACTGCCACGGCAGCCATGATATTCTGCCGCAAAAGGACAAGACCTCACCAATTTTCGCCCGCAACATTCCCGATCTTTGCGGCAAATGCCATCGGGAAGGTGAGCGGGCCGCCCTGCGCTACACCGGCAGCCAGCATGAAATCGTTAAACATTATAAGATGAGTATCCATGGCAAGGGGCTGGAGGAATCAGGCCTGATGGTCTCCGCTACCTGTACCAACTGTCATACAGCCCACTCCATACTGCCGGCCGATGATCCGAATTCCAGTGTCAATCATGATAAAATCATTGATACCTGCGCCCAGTGTCATCTGGGAATTGCCGAAAAATTCCGGAAGTCAATTCACTCCCCTGCGATCAACGACACAAAGAAGAAGCTACCGGTCTGTATTGACTGTCATACCTCCCATACCATCCGTCGGGTTGATCTGGCCTCATTCCGGAATATGATCCTGGCGCAATGCGGCACCTGTCATGAGGAACAGACGGAGACCTATTTAGATACCTATCACGGCAAGGCGTCACTGCTCTCCGGCGGCGAAAAGTCCGCCAAGTGCTCCGACTGCCACGGTTCCCATGATATCCTGCCGACTTATTATGCCAGGTCGAATTTGAATCAGCGCAATGTGGTGGCAACCTGCCGTAAATGCCATCCCGACTCCAACCGCAAATTTACCGGCTACCTCACCCATGCCACCCACCATGACAAGAAGAAATATCCCTTCCTGTACTATACCTTCTGGGCCATGACCAGCCTGTTGCTCGGCACCTTCTCCTTCTTCGGCCTCCATACTCTGTTCTGGATCCCTTGTTCATTTCGGGAACGGTTCAAGCGGCGCCGGGAGCACAGCCGTGAGCGATTCTTCAAGGATAAACGCTAGGCGCTATGTAAGATAGTGATCAAAAAACCAAAAAACCGGCGGCCGCGCCATAGAAAAAACAGGGGCGTACAATGCAAACAAC
>CAYWUR010000151.1:0-5257 GCA_964460745.1 uncultured Desulfobulbia bacterium
CTGTACGTGAGGAGGGCGAAACGGACGAAGATGGGGTGCAGCTGAACAGTTACATAGAAAGAACCTTACTACAATGCTACGATCACGTACAATATCTTTTTATAACAAACGCATAGACTAACAGATTAAATATAAATTCTATTTTTTCGTCAGGCGTCCATACTCCTGATTAATCAAGCGGCGCAGTAATCGTATCGATTATAACCGACTCTTTCGCTGTCCTGTTGTTAAAACGGATAAAGTCCGCTATACCCTCTTCCGCCCGATCTTTTTGCAGATCATGCAGGAAAGGAGTGGACAGCGAGCTGTAAAGCAGTTCCGCGGCAACAGTCCATGGTCCCCTGCCCTGTTCCGGCTTGTTAACGCGGTAAGTGACCACATCGGCGCCGCCGATAAAGTTTTCATCCCCGGCGGCGTTGCCGTAAACGGCGATATCCTTGGCGGCGGAGGCCTTATCAAATCCGGCAGGCAGGAGACGATTGTCTTTTGCATACGAAGCGGCCCGCAGCAAGGTATAAGTTACCGCGCCATCGCTGTCCCGCATTATGCCCTCATAAATCTGGACCTGATCAGGACTGGTTATCACATCATAATGCGGTTCATAACCGGCTTCATCGGCGTTGTTGGCGGTAATGCCGCCGTCGGCGCGAGGCCGCCCGGACTCAAATATGACTTTTCCCGCGGCGTTTTTGACCGCCAGGTGCAGCCAGGCGCTGCGAATCGGAATACCGGATGGAAATTTATGGCCGGTCATGTTCTCCACCTTGACGCCGATTTCAAGCCGGTTATTTTTCTTCTGCAGTTGCACGAAGGACAGTTTGGCCGTTTTATGCCGGAGCTGCCGCAGCGTCCTGTTTTTGGTATCAACCAGCTTGGCCGTGGAGGCCGTCAGTTTGAGCTCGTCGATATTGGCGAGAAACAGATTCATCATGTGGACATTGCCGCCGACAAAATGATGCTGGGAAAAATGGTCCCGCGGCTTGACATCGGGCGGCGCATATCTGGCGATTATCACGCTGCCGGCTCTGGAGTGCGGCATATGGCAATCCTGGCACAGTTGCACATTTTCGACCGTCTGGTCAAGACGATGACGTTTGCCGTTTTTCTCGCCGTAATCGCTGTGCAGCCATTCCAGATAAACGGTCTGCTCGGGAAAAACGCCGGCAACCTTGCCGGCGGCATCGACATAGGGCGTATATAAGGTATGACAGGTAGCACATAAGGCGGAATCATTAACCTGCGGTCCGAAGCGGGGCGTGTAGCCGACACTGGTCCGCATGATTTTTTTCGCAACGTTTGGAAAAGGTCCGAAGATCGGCCGGTCCGGGGCGACCAGGCCTGTGTCAATAGTATATTTGCCGCTGAAACTTGCGGCCGTACCGAGGCCGACATCCTCAATCTGATGGCACAGCGTACAGGAGACGCCATCCATTGCCGCCTCATGCAAAGCCGAGGAACGGTCAAGAAATTCGTCAAACACACCGACCGGGGCATCGGTATAATGTCCGTTCTTCCCGGCCGTCTTCTGCGTCCAGGCCATGGGCATATGACAAGTTGCGCATTTTGCCTCAATAATATTTTTAAGACCCGGATGGCGTCGCACCTCGGATTTGACTTTCGCCTGCCAGAGAGGATCCTTCGCAGCGTTCGCCATCATCGTCGAACGCCAGTGGTTGGCTATGGACATATCCCGTCCTGCCCGGTCAACAAGAGCGCTGTGGCAGGCCGCGCAATACGCCGACCCGACAAAATTCTTCTCGACAAAATCAGCAAGCGGCCGACCGGGATGCGGCCGCGTTGCCGCCACGGATTGATTACAATTCATCCCCGCCCAACCCAAAAAAACAGCAGAGAAGACAATCGCATATATTTTTCGACTGTTCCTTTCCATATCTTTCCTCCGTTATTTTAACCAATCAAGCTGGATACTAAGGCAAATATATTGCCGCGGCAATAACAATCTTTTGTTGTGATCCGCCGCCATATCTGATAATACGTTATGGTAGACGGAAATCTCTCATATCGTTTGCACGGCCTTCCTGACAACTTGCCGGCGTCGCAAGAAGTGCCGCGACTCAGGCAAAAATTTAAAGAAAAACAACATGGCCCGCACATATTTTTTCACCGACCTGATCCACTCCATCCGCTTTAAAATCCTGGCCAGTCTGTTCGTGGTGCTGGCTGCCTCCATTGCTGTAGCCCTTTACGGCTTCTGGACCTACGAACGCGATCAATTTATAGAAGTGGCCCACAAGGAAGCGATGCGGGCCGGGCGAACTATCGAAAAGGCTTTGCGTGCCTCAATGTTGCAGAACAACAAGGAGGCCATTCAGAAAACCATCACCGAAATCAGCTCCATTGTGGAACCGCCCTCCCAAATCAGTATTGTGGCAGGTAACGGCCGGGTGGTCTTTTCAAACGCCACCGGCCTTGTCGGCAGGGTGCTGGACCGGCATAAGGAGCAGGGTTGCATAATATGTCATACCACAAAAAGAACAAACCCCAGCCAAAAAGCAATAATAATCGAGACATCCGCCGGTCCCTTTTTGCGCAATGTCATAAAAATCACCAATGATCCGGCCTGTTATGCCTGTCACTCTGCCGACCGTAAAATTTTAGGCATACTCCTTTACGACTCTTTTCTTCTACATACTTACGACTTGCTGCGCACCGTCGCCCTCCGTATTTTTCTGACCGGTCTATTCACCTTTCTGGTGGTAATCGCCGTTCTTGCTCATGTGACCAACAAATTTATCCAGCAGCCGATTGCGGCCTTGCAGAACGGTTTTCTGGAAGTCGGTCGGGGGAATTACACCCATTGGGTCGAGGTTGAAAGAAGCGGTGGGGAATTCGCCGACATGGCGGATTCATTTAATATAATGGCCAGGGCCATCGATCGATTCGTCAAGGAGATAAAATCAAAAAACTCTGAAATATCAACCCTATATACCGTTGTCCAACAAATAAGCAAAACTATTGATTGGTTCCAGCTCAAAAAAATCGTCCTCGATCTGCTCGGCGAGGTCTTCGGCACGGGAAAAAGCAGCCTGATCATCCCAATTGAGAAAAAAGAAAAATGTTTTGAAATTTCATGGCGCAATACGGATGATAGACGACTCAACCATATTCAATATTTGTTGGGATCTCCTGATTTTTCGGCCCCGTCCATAAAAAAAGAGGAACTGGATAGTTGGCTGCGGGAAAAGCTTGTTGCACCCAAATACCTGGATAATGAAACAAGGGTACTTATCCCACTACGCCATAAGGATGTGCAGCTGGGACTTATCGGCATAACTAAAACCACGGGCAAGGCGTTTACAGATTCAGAAAAAACTTTTATTCCGGCCCTGGCAAACCATCTGGCCATCTCGATCGCCAATGCCCGGCTTTATCATCTGGCCATTACCGACGGACTCACCGATCTTTTTTCAAAGCGCTATTTCCTCGACACCATCAACCGGCTTGTTAAAGCCTGTCGAAAGCAACCGGAAAAATCCTTTTGCATGATGATGCTGGACCTGGATAAATTCAAACAGATCAACGACACATACGGCCATCCGGCCGGCGACCAGGTCCTGGTTCAACTTGCCGACATAATGAGAGAGAACATCAGGTTCGGAGATATTCCCTGCCGATACGGCGGAGAAGAATTTGCCGTTTTACTGCCCGACATTAAAGACGACCGACAGATCGAGGAAGATATTGCGGTCAGACTTTGTAAGATGGTCGCGGATCATGTCTTCATCTGTGACGGCTGCCCCCCGATCAGGATGACGATAAGTATCGGGGTCGCCAATTTTCCCCTGCACGCTTCAACCGCGGCGGAATTGATTCAAGCCGCCGACGCCATGCTTTATGAGGCAAAAGAAGGCGGTCGGAATCAGGTGCGGATAAAAAGCTGATGGCGTCGTAAGAATTCCGATCTACTGCGTCGTGGAGCATTTTCGGAGTCTGCGCTTACCTGTTCGCTCGGCATACCATATGTATGGCCTCGCTCTCAAAAATAACCCATTTATACCCCCTTGCGGGGTGCTCCTGGTATATCGAAATTCTTACTTAGCCATCGGCATATTTGTTACGAATACATCAACGGTTAAAACCCTCCATAAAAATCTGCCGCCGGAAACCGGCATCCCCCTTTTCCGGCAATGCTCAGCATGCAAAAATCTAATTCCGCCAAAACAGACAAAACAATAAAACGCATACCGCGCACCATATGGGCGCTTGGTTTTGTAAGTTTGTTCATGGACATCTCTTCCGAGATGATCCATAGTCTGCTGCCCGTTTTTCTCGTATCGATCCTCAACGCAAACGCGGTATCGGTCGGTTTAATCGAGGGCATCGCCGAGGCAACCGCCCTGATAAGCAGAACCTTTTCCGGGGCCTTAAGCGACCGACTCGGAAAGCGCAAAGCCCTGACTTTGGCGGGCTACGCCCTCGGCACATTGACGAAGCCGTTGTTCGCCATGGCCGGCGGCGTTGGGCTTGTTTTCACGGCCCGCGTTCTGGACCGCCTCGGCAAGGGTCTGCGGGGCGCCCCTCGTGATGCATTAATCGCTGATATTGTTCCAGCCGCGGTACGCGGCGCCGCTTACGGCCTCCGGCAATCTCTTGATACAACCGGCGCTTTTTTCGGTCCGCTTTTAGCTCTGGCTCTTATGGTTGCAACCAACGGAGATTTCCGCATCGTCTTCTGGAGCGCAGCAGCGCCTGGGGTTTTAGCCGTGCTGCTTCTTGCCCTTGCCGTTAAGGAACCAAAGAATTTATCGTCCGCCGCGCCCAGCGCACAACGACTTATCAGCCGTAAAGCCTTATCAACACTTGGCCATGACTTCTGGCTGGTCGTGACCGTCGGATCATTATTTACCCTGGCGCGATTCAGCGAGGCCTTCCTGCTGCTGCGTGCGGGAAGTGTCGACGTACCGGCGAGTATAATCCCCGCCATGTTGGCGCTTATGAATATTGTGTACTCTTTAACGGCCTATCCGGCCGGCTATCTTTCCGATCGTTTCGGGCGACAAGGACTGATGGCGGCGGGTCTGGCGGCGTTGATCATTGCCGATCTGCTCCTTGCCTTTGCGGACAACGGCTGGCAGGTCGCGGCAGGCGTGGCGTTCTGGGGTTTGCACTTGGGGCTGACGCAAGGTCTGTTTGCCGCCATGGTTGCGGATGCCGCCCTGCCGAATCTGAGAGGCACGGCTTTCGGGGTATTCAGTATGGCCAGTGGTGCGGCTATGCTTATCTCCAGTCTGCTGGC
>CAYWUR010000152.1:0-5257 GCA_964460745.1 uncultured Desulfobulbia bacterium
ATGGCGCGCAGCAGTAAGTTGCTGACTATATATTCCCTGGGAGTACCGGCCGTCAGACCGAGAACTTTACCGAACCATTGGGGCGTGCCGGTATCACCACGCGGCAGGGTCAGGCCCATGGTTTCGGCGAATTCCGTAAACTCTTCCACCTTTTCCGCGTCCGGTGTTTCGTGAATCCGATAAAGTGCCGGCCGGTGATGTTCCGCAAAGGTTTCAGCCACGGCCTCGTTGGCGGCGAGCATGAATTCCTCTATCATTTTATGGGCTAGATTCCTGGACGTTCTTGTAACCGAGCTTATATGGCCGGCGGCGTCTATCTCTATCGCCGTTTCCGGTATGGTGAAGCCGATACTGCCGCGCGCCAGCCGGCGCTGTTCCAGGTTGGCGGCCAGCTCGGCCATTCTTTGCAGGGGAACCAGGAGAGGTTTGTGTTGCCGTCTTAATTCGGTATCCCGATCGACTACTATCCGTTTAACAACCGTGTATGTCAGGCGGCAGCGGCTTTTGACGACGCTCTTGGTGAATTTTTTTTTCAGGCGCCGACCGTTGTTATCAAAGTCGAGAATGGCGGTAAATGCCGGCCGGTCCTCCAGGGGTTTTAAACTACAGAGGTCGTTTGACAGCCGTTCGGGCAGCATGGGTACCACCATGGTCGGAAAATAAACGCTGGTGCCTCTCCTGTATGCTTCAAGGTCAAGGGGCGATCCCGGTTTGACATAATGGCCGACATCGGCGATGGAGACATAGAGACGATAACCGTTACGGGTCTTGAGAACCGCTACCGCATCGTCGAAATCCTTTGCTGTTTCGCCGTCAATGGTAACATGGGTGATATTGCGAAGATCGGCCCGTTTCGCGTCAACCGGGATTGCCGGGGAAAGCCGCCGGACCTGTTGCATGACTTTGTCATCGAATTCACAGGGCAGATCGAGTTTGCGGATGACGATTCTGGTTTGTACCGGGAGATCGTCGGGGTTGCCCAGAACTTCAATGATGCGGCCCTCCGGGTTGCGCCGTCCGGTTTTAAAGTCCGTGATCTCGACGACCACGGCGCTGCCGTTTCCGGCGCCGCCGCTTTTTTCCCGGTGGACTATGATGTTAAAGGGACAGCGGTCATCATCGGGTTTGACCAGCCCCGTCAAGCGGCCGGCCACATACAGACCGACCAGCTTGGTGGACCTCCTCTTAATGATACGCACTACCTCTGCTTCCGCCCTGTCCTTTTTGCGGCGATAGATTCTTAACAGCGCCCGGTCGCCGTGGAAGGCGGTTCCCAGGTTGCCGGGGCTGATGAAAATATCCTTTTTATAAGCTGCCAGACCGGCCGGCCCTTTATCTTTATCCGCCACAACCGCGAAGCCGAAGCCGCGGGGATTAATTTCAATGACCCCTTCAACCAGGTCGGCGGCGTTTTTAACCTCATGGCGCCTGTCCGGCCTGCGCAGTTTGGTCGGCAGTGCGTTGTTTTTGTGGTTTTTTCTTCCGCGGCGCATATTCTTTTTCCCTTGACTTGTCTGCTTGTTTTTTAAAAAAATTATATCAATTTTTAGATGATAGCTTATTATATTAGAAGCAGTATCATAACCGATTCGGTAAAAATTAAAAGAAATTCGGATATTAACGGAAATGCAGTCGACGGAATTTAACATAAAGGAATACCGGGCACGCATGACGGGCTATCTGGGAGATGAGAACGGACCGGCCCGGCTGTTCTGGGACGCCTTTTCTTTTGCTGAAAGGGCGCATGCCGGCCAGTTCCGTCGAAGCGGTGACGCCTATATATGTCATCCGTGTCAAGTGGCGCTTATCATGGCGGAGGAACTGGATATCAAGGACCCGGAGATTCTGGCGGCCGCCCTTCTGCACGATACGGTGGAGGATGTCAGCGGGGTTACCAACAGCGTTATCGGTGAATTGTTCGGCGCTAATGTTGAAACCATTGTGGATGGCTGCACGAAAATCACCCATTTTGCCAGGGACAAACAGACATTTTATAAGCTGGTACACCGTAAAATATTCTCCGGTGCCGCCTCCAAACTGGAAATTATGCTGGTGAAGATGGCGGACCGGCTCCATAACCTCAGGACCCTGAACGCCATGCCGCGGCATAAACGGCAGAAAATAGCGGAGGAAACCCTGGATATCTATGCCCCCATGGCCAAAGTGATGGGTTTGTTCGGCATGAAAAGGGAGCTGTACGATCTTGCCTTGATTTATAAATTCCCGCGGCAGGGGCATAAGGTTCTGAGTCATATTCACCAGTTCGAAGCCGGCGAGGAGGTCGGCAATATCGTTAAACAATTGCGAAATGAGATGGAAAATTTCTGGTTTAATTGCAAGATAACCAGTCGTGTCAAGGGACTGTGGGCCTATTATGATTCCGCTCACAAACTCCTCGGCAGGGAGATCGATCATCCCTACGATATTATAATTGAACCGGATGATATTCCTTCATGTTATCAAGCGCTTGGCGTGGCAAATCAGAAATTTTTTCCTATCCCCCGGACCATTCGTGATTTTATCGCCAACCCCAAACCCACCGGTTATCAGGCCCTTCATTCCCGGGCCAATATAAAGGGCCGTAATTGTCTGTTCAAGATCAGGACGGCGGAAATGGCCCGCCGTAACCAGAGGGGCATAGTCAAGGACTGGTTTTCGCAGGGCAAGGTCCCGAGCGGCTTTGAGGCCGAGATCAGGGAAATGTTCGATATCCTCGGCGCCGATGAGGGGGTGTCCTACCGGGAGGTGATCGCGGCCAGCAGGAAAAAGGAAATTTATACCTATACTCCCAAGGGTGACCGTATATGCCTGCCGACACAGAGTACGGTTCTGGATTTTGCCTTTAAGGTTCATACCGAAGTAGGCAGACATTGCGCCGGCGCCGTTATCGGGCGGCAGCGGCTGCAACCTGACCATGTGCTTAAGGACGGGGATCAGGTTACGATCATACGTCAGACCGAGCCGGTTAAATTTGATCCGCGGATGTTGGAACTTTGCCAGTCGCCGCGGGGGCGTTCCTGTCTGGCCAAGGGCTTTCGTGACCGGCGGCAGGCATTGGCCCGAGAGATAGGCCTGTCGATTTTACGGCAGGAATTGAAACGCTACGGCGTACCCTTCGATGTGCTGGAGGTCGAGGCGGTTGCCGATATCTTCGAATATTTTGATTTGCGCGATAGAGAGGATCTTTTTCAGCAGGTGGGCGAGGGAAAAATACGGCTGAAGGAGCTTGTCTATGAGATCATTCAGGGGCTTTGTGCCGGCAAATCGATACTGCAATCGCCGACCGGCGCCTTTAACCGTATTTATCTGACAACGCTTGACCCGGTCTGCATAAAATTTTCAGCATGCTGTAGACCGGTGACCGACAAAGTTCTGTTCGGGTTGTTGAGTGAGCGGGGCCTGTCTGTTCACCGGAAAGAATGTCCCCGTTTTCGGGGGTTGAAATTGCAAAGGGAGGATGTCGTTGAGCTGCATTGGCGCCACAAGAAGACCCCGGTGATCAAACCCCAGGTTCTGTTGGTTATGGCGGCTGCCAGGCAGCGTATATTAATGATGCTGGCGGTTACCCCGGAGGAGATGAAGGTTACGGAAGTTCTTTCTCTCTCTCGCCTTCACACCAAGACGCCTCCCTGGGAAATCAGTTTCGAGGTTAATACTCTGCACGGCCTTAATAAAATCCTGCATCATTTTTCCAAAAGCGGTCTTTCTTATGAGTTTATCCTTGAACAGTAGCCGTAAGCGGACACATGACGCGAATCTGGCCGCGATCAGGACACTTAATATACCCGAGTATAATTGAGCGTCCTGCTCACGGCCATCTCCGCATCATGTGCCCGCTTACGGTTGGCGTGGCGCGTGACGCGAATCTGGCCGCGATCAGGACACTCAATATACCTGAGTATAATTGAGCGTCCTGCTTACGGCCATCTCCGCATCATGTGCCCGCTTACGAGGGAGTACGGCTGACGGCTTTTTTTAATGCCGCCGTCTCTGGTGGTTGATTTTTATTGGGCGCAATCTTGAAAACATCAGGGTGAAGGCTTATATGTGTATGTATTAAACCGACGGCGTTATAAAAATGCGGATTTTTTATAAATACATCAATAAATTGACGGAGGTCTGTTATGGAAAGGAAAATAATGAGCATATTACTTGTCGTTGTGCTGGCGGCGGTGGTTTCCTGCGCGCAACAAGGTCGCTACAATACGCAGAAAGGCGCGGCAATAGGGGCCGGCGTCGGCGCTCTTGCCGGTCAGGCGATCGGCAGGAATACGGGTGGCACTTTGCTGGGCGCCGGCATCGGCACGTTGTTGGGCGCGATTATGGGCAACGCGGTTGACCAGAGTTACCAGGCATCGCGGGAAGCCGCCGTCACGAACAAACGGGTGGTTTATTACGACGACAAGGGCGGCGCGATCGAAGCCATTCCGGGGCCGGTAAACCAGCAGACCAAATGCCGTAAGGTGACGAACAGGGTCTGGGAGAAGGGGACGATGGTCAGTGAGAAGGTGGAGGAAGTGTGCGAAGGGGAAAAGGTCACAAAAGATTATTAATGGCGTTGTAACAAGTACCGTAATACCGTATACCGTTCAGCAGGCATGATTATTCGCAAAAGCGGCTGTTTCTGAAGCGGGCCTTTTCGGCAGGGGACAGATTTTTATTGTTTATATACCACGTTGTGGTATATAAATTATCTGTTCGGGTGTTTTTCCCCCCTTACCGCTTACCGTCCGGCATCCAGCTCCAAAAAGCTGTTCTTAACCAGAAAATATAACTATTGCCGGCACGGATTCAGAATTATGACAGGAGGCAGCCATGGACAGTAAAGGCTTTTTACAGGTCCGTAAAAAACTCGGCAAAACCCAGAAACAGATGGCCCAGCTACTGGGCACATCCATCAAGGCCATTCACAGTTACGAGCAGGGCTGGCGGTCCGTGCCGACCCATGTGGAGCGGCAGCTTTATTTTTTGTTATCCAGGAAGAAAAGCACCGGATTTCCGCAGCCCTGCTGGGATATTAAAAAATGTCCTTTGGAGCGTAAGGACAAATGCCCGGCCTGGGAGTTGCACGCCGGTGATCTGTGCTGGTTTATCAACGGGACTATCTGTGAGGGAGCGGTCCAGAAAAATTGGGACGAGAAAATGAAAGTATGTCGCACCTGCGATATATGGGCCTCTTTAATGAAACCCTGAATGTAACTGTTCAGCTGCACCCCATCTTCATCCGTTTCGCCCTCCTCACGTACAGGGAGTACGC
>CAYWUR010000153.1:0-5228 GCA_964460745.1 uncultured Desulfobulbia bacterium
ATCCAAACCGGCTCTTTGCAGACGGACTAGAACTTCGGTCGTCGAAAGGCCGGACAATTTTGCAAAATGGCAGATTTCCGGCGGCGAGAACCCGTGAACATGAATAGCATAACGGTTCTTTATGAATTCAAGCATCTCGACATAAAAACCAAGCGGCTTGTCGGGATGCAGCCCGCCCTGCAAGAGAATCTGCGTACCGCCCAGATCCAGGGTTTCCTGAATTTTGTTACCCAGCTCGTCGAAGGAAAGGACCTCGCCGCCCTCTTCTTCTGGCCCTTTGAAAAAAGCACAGAACTTACAGGCCGAGATACAGATATCCGTGTAATTGATATTCCGGTCAACAATATAAGTAACCACGGGCTCGGGATGAAGACGCTTCCTGACCGCGTTGGCCAGAAAGCCCAGATCGTAGAGGTTCGCCGATGCAGCCAGGGCCAGGGCCTCATCGCCTGTAAGCCGCTTTCCTTGCAGAACTTTCTTCTTTATTGTATCCATGAACAGTCAATCGCGGCAGCCGGATCAATATACATTAATAATGTTATAAAGCGTGTCACGTTCGACAGGAACCCTGCCCGCTTCCTTGATAAGCCTGACAAGTTGATCGCTGCCGATGGCCTGCTCGGTATCCGCGCCCGCCATATGAACGACAACCTCCTCCTTGACCGTGCCGTCCATGTCGTCTGCCCCAAACGAGAGGGCTATCTGGGCCAGTTTAGAACCGATCATCACCCAGTACGCCTTAATGTGCGGAAAATTATCCAGAAAACAACGGGCCACGGCAATGTTTTTCAGATCATCTATTCCGGAAGTTTTTGAAATTTCGGGCATATCCGTATTCTTTGAGTGAAAGGCCAAGGGAATAAAGGCAAGAAATCCACCGGTTTCATCCTGCGTTTTTCGTAGCATATCCAGATGTTCAAGGCGTTCCGTTATAGTTTCTATATGGCCATACAACATGGTGGCGTTACTCCGCAAGCCATGACGATGCACGGTTTTGGCCACTTCCAGCCATTCCTCGCCCGACAACTTTTTCTCGCAGGTCAGCTTGCGTATCCTGGGGCTGAAGACCTCGGCGCCGCCGCCGGGAACGGATCCCAACCCGGCCTCTTTTAGATCTTCAATGGTCGCGGCAAGTGTCTGCCCTGCAATTTCGCTCAGATGGGCAAGTTCCACACAGGTAAAGGCCTGAATATGAATATCGGGCCGCACGTTTTTGATGGTCCGCAGGAGATCAAGATAGTAGGAATACGGCAGATCCGGATGGATGCCGCCTACCATATGGATCTCGGTGATAGGCTCGGTCAGCCTTTCCCGCAGCTTTTTTTCAACCTCCGCAGCCGTCATTTCATAAGCGAGTTTCGACGATTTATCCTTGCCGAAGGCGCAGAACTTGCAGAGATTAACGCAGACATTCGAATAATTAATGTGCTGATTGTAGATAAAATAGGCTTGATCGCCATTATGACGTTCCCGCACAATATTGGCTAAATAACCAACCGCCGGAAGATCGGGGCATTGATAGAGCCGCCGACCGTCATCTATCGAAAGCCGCTCATTATTATGAATTTTTTCAAGAATATCACCGAGACCGGCCTGTACAACCAAAGTATCCATCATCATAAATCAATATCCTTGTGGGTCCGTGCACGTCGCGTTAGACAGCGGGCAGGACGCCACAAATGAACGAAGCGGAAAATCAGTCGAGAAAATATTTAAGTTTATCCCGTCGGCTGGAATGCCGCAAACGATTAAGCGCCTTCTTTTCTATTTGCCTTATCCGCTCCCTGGAGACATTAAAACGCTTGCCGATTTCCTCAAGGGTATACTCGGCTTTTTCACCGATGCCGAAACGGAGACGAACAATTTTTTCCTCCCGTGAGCTCAGAGTACTCAGGATGGTCTTCACACGGCTGGACAGCTCTCTGTCCTGCACGGCATCAAAGGGCGAGACAGACTCCTGATTCTCAAGAAAATCACCCAGAGTGCTGTCATCGTCGCCTATCGGTGTTTCAAGCGAAATCGGTTCCCGCGATGCCTCGAGAATGGACAAAATCTTGTCCATGGGCAACTCGGTCCGTTTAGAAATCTCCACTGGCGTCGGCTCTCTTCCCAATTCCTTGAGCAGGGAATAAAATGCCTTAAAGAACTGACTTCTTAATTCGAGAAAATGCACGGGCAGACGGATGGTCCTGGTCTTATCCAGAATAGCACGGGTAATGGCCTGCCGGATCCACCAACTGGCATAGGTGCTGAACTTATTGCCCTTGGTATAGTCAAATCTGAAAACCGCCCGCATAAGGCCGAGATTGCCTTCCTGGATCAAATCGGCCAGGGTCAGCCCTTGGTGCATATACCGTTTGGCTATACTGACTACCAGGCGGAGATTGGCCCTGATCATTTCATCCTTAGCGGTTTCAATGGAGCGGATATAAGCTTCTATCCTGGTCTGTAGTTCAAACAATGGACGGATTTCGGGATAGCGAAGGACGGCGCTTGTCACTCTTTCCTTCATATAATTGATCTGCTGCTTTTTAGGCTTTAAAAAGGGATCACGATTCTCCCACAGGTCGATCCGCTCTTTTAAAAGATCTATCTCGCGGGTCCCGGTGGTGTCCTTGCGAATGGCGGTTATAATGGCGTCAAAACCTTTCCGTATCGTCCGGCTGTATTTCCCCTCCTCTTCAGGGGTAAGCAGGTCGAACCGGCCCATCTCCCGCAGATATGTGGTAGTCGTCTCTTCGGGCTCATGAGGTTCATCCGTCGATGACACAACATCATCGATGATATCCTTGCTGATTTTCCGCAAGTCATGCTTCTTGAAATCATCCCACGCTTCCCCGGAAAGGGTTTTTCGCCGGCCGGATACCCCCTTGGTAACTATTTCAATATTGTTTTCCCCAAGAAAATCAAAAATTTCCTCAATAGCGCTGGGGTCTTTAATATCACTGGGTATCAATTCATTGAGCAGTGAGAAGGTAATGCACCCTTCCGCTTTGCCGGCCTCTAACAATTTGGCTTTAATCTCCGTTAACACCGAGCGACTACTCCTTTGCTTAATTATTATAGAACAACTTTATATACTTACAGAAAACAACAAGCCATTTTGAGCCACTTTTTTGCCCTACCCCAACCTCAAACGATGCGGAAGCCCCCGCAAGGAATTCTGTGTCCCGGTCTAACTCAGTACAGTAAGTAAAATCAGCCCGCGCCCCGTAGGGGAAACACTGAATGCCCCTGGGATACGGACACGGAAATATCGAGCCCTGGGGCAGGCCAGGCGTCGCTTAGCTGTTACGACGCCATCATGTCCGGTTACCGTTGACAATATCATACCTTTTGAAATGCGACTGGAAGAAGATGCGGACAGCGGAACTTTTTTTTACCATAGCGGCTACATGATCGACAGACCGAAATGACGAGAGCAAAAAACCACCACTTATTGAAAGCATGAAATCGTTTATTATATCCAACGCGACCGATAAAAACAACAAAAAAAATAAGGAGCAAGATATTGCATTTATATGCATTTCTTGACTTGCCGTTTGCTTGCAACTAGTATAATTGATGGATAATCGTAGATTGTGTTTATTAATTTCCTTAAAGGAAATTAATATATTAATAAGCATCCGGCTTTCATCAGTCAACATAATCATAAACCTGAATATGTGATGGCAAACAGCATATTCAGATAATCCGACGAACACTGCGGAGGGACAAATGGACATGGAACGGGGCAGCGGCATTTTGTTGCACATCTCCTCGCTGCCGAGTGGCTACGGCATAGGCGATCTTGGCGGCGGCGCTTATAACTTTATCGATTTCCTCGCCGGCGCCGCCCAGAAATATTGGCAAATTCTGCCCATAAACCCGACCAGCAGGGCTTTCGGCAATTCGCCCTACACAAGCACTTCCGCCTTCGCCGGCAACCCCCTGTTTATCAGTCCGGACAAACTCATGGAAGCCGGCCTTCTTACCGACAAGGATATTACCGACCTGCCGGACTTTTCGGAATACCTGGTTGACTATGCCAAGGTCGTACCCTACAAAAATAAACTCCTGCAAAAGGCTTTTGCCGCTTTTCAGAAAGGAGGCGTGCCGGCGACCATTGTTGCCGCCCATGAAAAATTCTGCCGAGAGGAAGGCTGGCTTGACGATTATGCCCTATACCTGAGCCTCAGGGAAGAAAACAATCTGCTGCCCTGGTACGATTGGCCGCGCCCGATCGCTACCCGGGAGAGAAAGGCCGTCACCGCCTGCCGGCAACGATTGGCCAAACGTATCGCTTATCACAAGTTCGTGCAGTTCTGTTTTTATGAGCAATGGCAAAAATTTTACGACTACGCCCATGCCAACGGCATATCATTAATCGGCGACGTCCCCATTTACGTGGGGCTTGACAGCGTCGACGTCTGGACCCACAGGGACAACTTCAAGCTGAACGGCAAAACCCTGCAACCGACACATGTAGCCGGTGTTCCCCCGGATTATTTCAGCAAGACCGGCCAACGCTGGGGCAACCCCATCTACCGCTGGCAGACAGAAGACGGCAAACGCAATGAGAGACTTTACACCTGGTGGCAACAACGATTCAAACACATATTCAAAACAGTGGACATTATCCGCATCGATCACTTCCGGGGTTTCGAGGCGTGCTGGGAAATCAAGGCCACGGAAAAAACCGCGATAAACGGCAAATGGATTCCAGGGCCCGGGGAAAAATTCTTCAAAAAAATAGAACGAAAAATCGGCTCATTGCCCATTATTGCCGAAGATCTTGGCATTATCACCCCAGCTGTGGAAAAGTTGCGAGACGATCTCGGCTACCCGGGGATGAAGGTTCTACAGTTTGCCTTTGATGCCGATGAAAACAACTATTATCTCCCCCACAATTATATGAGCACCAATTGTGTGGTTTACACAGGCACCCACGACAACGACACAACCGTGGGCTGGTTTTTGAGCGACAAGGCAACGCCGGCCGCCAGGAACCGCTGCCGCCGTTATCTGAATTACCGGACGGACGATGATGAAGGCCGGCATATCCACTGGGATTTTTTGCGGCTGGCTTTTTCTTCGATCGCGGCGCTTGCCCTTATTCCTCTCCAAGATGTGCTGGGCTTCGGCGCCGATTGTCGAATGAACCTGCCGAGTACCAGCCAGGGAAACTGGCGCTGGCGATGCGCGCCTCGCTTTTTGTCGCAGGATATACATGAACGGTTAAGAGATGA
>CAYWUR010000154.1:0-5202 GCA_964460745.1 uncultured Desulfobulbia bacterium
CAAGATATCCTTTTCAACAGAACCGCTGTTAACCCCGACGCGTATTGGTACGCCATGGTTTTTGGCGGCACCAACAATTCTGGCTATTTTTTCAACCCGGTTGGAATCACCGGGACCGCCGATATTTCCAGGATTTATGCGAATCGCCTGCGCCCCGTTTTCTATGCTGGCCACCGCCAACCGATAGTCAAAATGAATATCGGCAATCAAGGGTATGCGAATCCTGGCACGGATGGTCTTAATAGCCGCGGCCGCCGCCAAATCCAGCACCGCCACGCGAATCAGTTCGCAGCCCGCCTTTTCAAGGCGCTCAATTTGCGCCACTGTTTCGTCCACGTTACGGGTGTCGGTGTTGGTCATCGACTGGACGGCAATCGGTGCGTCCCCGCCGACAGGGACAGACCCTACTGTTATCTGCTTTGTCTTTCGTCTAGTAATCATAATTATATTGGCTGGTTACATTCAGGAATCAGCCCACGGCCTTCACGAATTCCGGACAAAATTGAGCTCAGCATCGGAGGCTCTGATGTAAATCGGCACGGCGCTTGAAGGCTCAAGGAACTCTCTCCTTTGCCATAATCCTGCCGCCAACATTCCTATGCCAGCGGCACGGGGGAAATTGATCCCCATCGGTGGGATTAAAAGCAATTCGCCCAAGTCTCTGATCAAGGTATCCTCGATAACGGCGACTCCGTCTCCTACAATTATTGTCGGTTCCTTAATCATATCGGCCAGAATTTCCGGCTTAATCACCATATATTCACTGGCCCGTCGAGGTATGCCGTCAGCGTCACATCGAAAAAGAGCCGCGTATACTTCCTTCTTCCTGGCATCAAGGATCGGGCAAATCAATTGTGGAACAAAAGAAAACTGACAGGCCAGGCCATCCAAGGTCGGCACACCCAGAAGAGGCTTTTCCGCCGCAAACGCCAAGCCCTTTGCCGTGCTTAACCCGATCCGCAACCCCGTAAAACTGCCCGGTCCAAGGCTGACCGCAATTCCATCGACATCCGGCCAGGAAAAATCCGCCTCCTGCATTAGCCACCGGATACCGGCTAAGAGTCTTTTCGAATGTGTCAATCTCGATTGCAGAGAATACTCGGCAAGACATTTACCCTTTAAAGTGAGCGCGACGCTTCCCCATGCAGTGGCGGTTTCGATGGCAAGAATTAACGGCGAATCATGCCGTGGAGTATCTTTTCCTGCTAAGCTCATTGGAACAATTGTTAATTGTCTCACCCAAACAGGCGAACTAAATCATTATAAAATACAAAAATCATAAGACTGCCAAGCAAAACAAGGCCTACTTGCTGCCACATTTCCATGGTTCTCATGCTCAACGGTTTACGCCTGATAGCCTCCACCGAGAAAAAAACAAGATGGCCGCCATCCAGAATAGGAATGGGCAAGAGATTGAGAACCCCCAGGTTAACGCTTAACAATCCCATAAAAAACAAAAAATTAATCCAGCCTGCCTTAAACTGCTGACCGGCCATCTGGGCGATGAGAATAGGCCCACCCAATTCAGAGGCGGGAATAACCTTCTGAATAATCTTGATTATTCCCATAACCGTCAGATAGATAAAACTCCAGGTCTGAGAAAAACTTGCGGACAGCGCCTTGCCCAACGACGTTTTTTCATAAACCACATCTTCGGAACGGGAAATACCGAGCATGTATCGCTCTCCCACCGCTTCACCAAAAATATTCTTTGTCTTTGTCAAAGAAGGTTGCGCCGCAACTTCAATGGTCTTCCCGGCCCGGCTGACGATTAACACCACCTGCCGGCCATTACTGTTCTTTATCAATGTCGATACTTCTTCCCAGTGGTCCGTCTTCTCTCCATCAATGGCTAAAATAATATCGTCCGCCTTTAATCCCGCGCTCTCGGCGGGAGAACCCGGGCCGACCAGGCCAATCTTTGTATTATCAACCGGCTGCGGCAACCCGGCAATACTGAAAACGAAAAAGAATAAAATCACGGCGAAAACCAGATTGAAAACCGGCCCGCCTGCCACAATTATGAAACGCTGCCATACCGGTTTAAAAGAAAAAGAGCGAGGCGCATCTTCCGCGACCATTTCATCATCATCGGGATTTTCGCCGAGCATCTTCACATAACCGCCCAGCGGAAAAGCACTTATAAGATATTCGGTCTCACCCATCTTTCTGCCATACACCTTGGGGCCGAACCCTAAAGAGAACCTGAGAACCTTGACGCCAAAGATTTTAGCCCATAAAAAATGGCCGAACTCATGCACAAAAATCAATAACCCAAGAACAATAATAAAAGAAATAATCGTATTCATATTAAATTCAGTATTCATGGC
The DNA here is from genome assembly GCA_964460745.1 of uncultured Desulfobulbia bacterium. Taxonomy (GTDB): domain Bacteria; phylum Desulfobacterota; class Desulfobulbia; order Desulfobulbales; family BM004; genus CAYWUR01. The sequence goes on from CAYWUR010000154.1 coordinate 2,331, forward strand.
AGGGACGCGACCACGGAATTACCTTGGCTGTTTCCCCTGCTGTATATGTTTTTACCTGAATCAGTAAGTGCAAGGAATACACTCGTTGATCGTGTTCAGACTCACGATGAAAGCTGCATGCCGTCATGGAAAAACTTAGGGTATGATCTAACAGACTGCAAAAATTCTATGATGGATTCAGCCAGGACCCTTGCGGAACAATCCGCATCGAGTACCGCTTCCAGAGTAGCAGTTTCACGACACGGCGACTTGCTGACAGTATCAGAGACGACCTTGATAATTTCCGGAAAAAAAATTTTACCGGCAAGAAAAGCCTCGACCGCCACCTCATTTGCAGCATTCAGCACTGCGGGCAGAGTCCCGCCCAACTTGCATACTTTATACGCCAATTTCAGAGACGGGAACCTCGTAAAATCCGGAGTATAAAAACTCAAATCTCCACACTTTGTCAAATTCAGGCGCGAGAGTCCCGTCTTAAGCCTTGCCGGATAAGAAAGCGCATAGGCAATAGGAATTCTCATATCAGGGATACCCAGTTGAGCAACAACCGAACCGTCAATAAACTCGACAAGAGAATGGACAACACTTTGCGGATGCACCAAGACTTCAATTTTTTCCACTTCCACATCAAAAAGCCAGCGGGCTTCAATTACCTCAAGCCCCTTGTTCATCAATGTTGCGGAATCAATTGAGATCTTCCTACCCATATCCCAATTTGGATGATCAAGAGCCTGCGCCGGCGTCACATTCATCAATTGTTCTGTCGGCATTTCTCGAAAAGGCCCACCGGAAGCGGTAAGAATGATTTTTGCAGCATCCTCTTGCCTGCCAGCAGCCAACGCTTGGGCAATAGCGCTGTGTTCACTGTCGATCGGCAATAAACTGACGTTCTGCCGGCGCACCTCAGCCATTACCAGAGAACCGGCCATAACCAATGTCTCTTTATTGGCCAAGGCCACGTCTTTACCGCCTCTGATCGCCGCCAAGGTGGGCAACAACCCAGCGGCGCCAACAATAGCGGACACCACCGTATCGGCCTTGGGTATAGAGGCCACCCGCTCGTTGCCATCCGGCCCATAAACTACTCGCCCTCCCCAGCCGACGGGAAGGCTCTGCAGCAATTCAGCGGCTGATCTTTGATCAGCTACCGATACCAGCTCAGGGTCAAACAGCTTGATTTGATCCCGCAACAACCCGATGTTGCGTCCCGCCGCCAAGCCGACCACCCGAAAACGCCCCGGAAATTGCCGAACCACATCCAGCACATTCCTGCCAATTGAGCCAGTGGAGCCTAAAATGGAGAGATTTTTTTTCATGAAAAATAATTGTAACTATTCAGTAAGGGCAATAAATTCCCATAAACTCATAACCGTAACTTCAGGTAAGCGAGTTCACGAGACTCCGGATGTACTCCAGCTCGGAGTCTGCGCTTACCTCGTTCGTTTCGGCCTCCGATGCGTACTCCCTTTTTTTTAAAAAACCGCTAACCAGCCAAAATGCAACAAATAAAATAACACAGGCGCGGTAAGCAAAAAGCTGTCCCCCCGGTCCAACACCCCACCGTGACCGGCCAACAATTGCCCAGAATCCTTCACGCCGCCAAAGCGCTTAATTACAGATTCGGTAAGATCGCCAATTATGCCCACGCAAGTTAACAGCAGAGCAAGCAAGGCAACTTTCAGCAAATCGATTCCTGGAGACAAACAGGCCGCCGTGCCAAGCGCCACGCCGATTCCCCCAAGCAGACCACCGAGTGCCCCTTCTCTTGTCTTACCCGGGCTGATAGACGGGCACAGTTTATTTCTGCCCAACCAACGCCCCGTATAATATGCGCAGGTATCTGAAGATACAGTTAAAGCGGTGAGCAGCAACAACCAAAAAACTCCTTGCGGAAGAGCTCTAATCAGGACAACATGCGCGAGGCAGAAACCAATATAAAAAAATCCGAACCCCAAACGAGCCATGAAGGCAAAGCCGTTAACAACGGACCGATATTGCGACAAGGTAAGCACGACAAGAGACAACAAGGCAATAAACATGCCGGCGGCAACCGCATCTATCTGACCATAATATGCGGCTAACACCGGGAAAAGACCCGTGACAATTGACCATCTTGCAACTTTTTCTTCTGTCGGCTGCCGCTCCCTGACCGACATGCGCAGGTATTCAGACAACGCCACAGCACCGAGACCTGTAATAACCAACCAAAACAGCAGATAAGAGCCGTAAAAAAGCAGCAGCAACCAGCCCCCACCCATAAGCAGTCCAGGAACAAATCGCCTCATCGCTTATTCCGCCCGCACTTGTTCACTGGTCTTGCCAAACCGTCTTTCCCGCCTTTGAAATTCACCAATTGCCGCAAGCAGATTTTCTTTGCCGAAATCGGGCCACTTGGTATCGGTAAAATATACTTCAGAATATGAAGCCTGCCAGAGAAGAAAATTACTCAACCGCGACTCGCCGCCGGTTCTGATAATAAGATCCGGATCCGGCAAGCCGGCGGTATAAAGGTAGGCAGCAAGCACCTCCTCGGAAATATCTTCAAAAGACATTTCACCCTTTACACACTTTTCAGCCAACCGCCTGACCGCCATAATAATCTCGGCACGAGAGCCGTAGCTTAAGGCAAGATTCAAAAATAATGCGGTATTATTCGAGGTTTCTTGAATCGACCGGGTAAGTATTTTCCTGACGTCGGCAGGCAATTTCTCCATCTGCCCCAGGCAACGAAGCCTGATATTATTCTGGAGCATGCCGGCAAGCTCAGCGTTAAGATAAGATTTGAGCAGCCGCATCAAGGCCTTGACCTCAAAAGCAGGGCGCTTCCAATTCTCGGTTGAAAAGGCATAAAGTGTGAGGACGTGTACACCTA
>CAYWUR010000155.1:0-5202 GCA_964460745.1 uncultured Desulfobulbia bacterium
ATAAAAAACACCCGCCACCGGCAGACAGCGGCAAGATTTTTTTCTTTCCTGTTCTCGGCAGAAAGCAAGGCGGTCTTAAAAAAATTTGGTTACCAATAACCTGAAATTTTAAAATGGATTTTACGCCCCTGATATTATCCGCCAAATTGGCGCTGGTCAGTACCTTTCTCTTGCTGCTTATCGCCTTGCCGACGGCCTATGTGCTGGTTTATAAAAAAATCAGGAGTAAATTCCTGATCGAGTCTCTCATCGGCCTGCCTCTCGTGGTGCCGCCCACCGTGCTGGGTTTCTATCTGCTGATACTTATGGGGCCCAGGGGCTTTTTAGGACGAGGATGGGCGGCCTTGACCGGCAGGCCCCTGGCCTTTACCTTCGCCGGTCTCATCGGCGCCTCTCTCGTGCAGGGATTTCCCTTCGCTGTACAGCCCATAAAGGCCGCCTTTGAGAAACTTGATCGTCGTCTCCTGGAAATGGCCTATGTCCTTGGGCTTACGCCCTTGCAAACCTTTTTTAAGGTTGTTATTCCCAACACCACGAACGGCTTGATTGCCGCGGCCATCCTGGCCTTTGCTCATACCATGGGGGAGTTCGGGATAATTTTAATGGTGGGTGGCAGTATTCCCGATAAAACCAAGGTTGCCTCAATAGCAGTCTATGAATATGTGGAAAATCTGCAATACCACGAAGCGGCGGTCATGTCTCTGATTATGATTGCCATGAGCTACGCTGTTTTGTTGGTGGTAAATTATTTAAACAGCAGCCAGACAAAGGCCTACGAATCGTAAGCCGATTTTTTACGAATACATCATGCTTGAAATAAAAATAAAAAAGAGAATGCCCGGTTTTAATCTCCAGGTTGATTTCAGCTGTATAAACGGTGGGATAACCGTCATCACCGGGCCTTCCGGCGCCGGCAAGACAACGATTATCAGGATAATGGCCGGTCTGACCAAAGCCGACGAGGGCTATATCGTCCAAAATGGCGCGGTATGGTTTGACAGCGAAAGGGGGATAAATCTGGCCCCGCAGAAACGGGAAATCGGTTATGTTTTTCAGGAGCATACCCTTTTCCCCCATCTTACTATCGCCGGCAATATTAATTTGATCAATAATGATAAAAACGAGACCCATCGCTTGCTGGTATTGTTCAAGATCAGGCATATTGCCGCCAGCAGACCATTTCAGGTGTCCGGCGGCGAAAGGCAGCGGGCCGCCTTCGCCCAGGCCCTGGCTCGAAGGCCGAAGGCGCTGCTCCTTGACGAGCCCTTTTCCGCCTTGGATTTAAGTGCTAGAACCCGCCTTCAGGAAGAGCTGCTCAACCTGAAAAAGACTTTGTCCATCCCCATCGTCCACGTAACCCATGATCCGGCCGAGGCCCGGTTGCTTGCCGACTCCATTGTCGACATCGACCGGGAATTCACGAACGCCGCCCCTGTGCCGCCGCCGACGAACAAAGACTTCAATCTCCGCCGCGCCCTGCCCCGGATTAACCGGCTGTTTAAGACCGGGACATATTGAACAATCATGAAAGGACTGATTGACACTACATTGCGGGAAGGCGTTCAGACCATGGGTGTATCCTTTTCCCTGTCTCAGAAATGTGCTATCGTCCAAGCCCTGCATGAAATCGGCGTTGAGGAAATAGAGCTTGGTATCGCCACCCCCCTCGACCATGATCTGCCGGCGCTGATGGCTTATTGTCGCCGGTTTACCGGCAGGCAAAGTTACTCCCTCTGGAGTATGTGCCGTAAAGATGATATCGAATATGCCGCCGGCCTGGCGCCGGATGTCCTGTCATTGTCTATCCCGGTTTCCGATCTGCATATATTCAAAAAACTGAAAAAATCGAGGGGATGGGTTCTGCACACCCTGCGAGACGCTGTTGTCAGGGCTCGACATCTCGGTCAGCGTATATCGCTGGGCCTTGAGGACGCCACCAGGGCCAAAGACGACTTTTTGGCCGAAGTTATGAAAACAGCCGCCGAGAACGGGGTTTTCCGGTTGAGATTCGCCGACACGGTGGGAGTGGCCAGCCCACTGACAATCCACAAGCTGATCGCTGCCGCCAGGGCGAATTATACCATGGAGATTGGAGTACATACCCATAATGATTTCGGCATGGCCACGGCTAACTGCCTGGCAGCCTTGGAGGCCGGAGCAAGCTGGGCGGACGTTACCGTGCTGGGGCTCGGCGAAAGGGCCGGGAATGCCAGACTAGAGGAGGTAGCCGCCTATCTGGCCATCCGTAAGGACCGCCATTACCGGACGGAAAGCATCCGTGAACTATGCGGCCTGGTCAGCCGGGCCGCTAATATGAAAATTTCCGCCCGCCATCCCGTAATTGGTCATGACATCTTTGCCTGCGAAACCGGTCTCCATCTCCAGGGACTGGAGATGGATCCCATGACCTACGAACCCTATCCCCCGCAAAAGGTGGGAGCCAGGCGCCGTCTGATTTACGGCTCGAAAATCGGCCGCCATTGCCTCCGTAAACGGCTGCGGGCATTAGTCCGCCCCTTGGCACCGGATAATATCAATGAGCTCGTCCGTCATGTACGAAGGAAGGCCGACGAAAAGGGAAGCCCCCTGGATGATGCCGAGATCACGGCCCTCTGCGCTGAGAGTGACGGGAGGGAACGGGATAAAACGCAAAATAAAACCTGCGCCGGTCAGCAGCAGATTCGGTTAGGCCTGTAGCTTCCGCCCGCCCCCAATCACGGCGGCGTGATACCGTATTTTTTTATCCGGTAGCCGATCTGCCTTTGAGTAATGCCTAACTCCCTTGCCGCCCGGGCCTGCACCCAGCCATTTCTGATCAAGGCGCCTTCCACAACCTCACGTTCCATATCTTTAAGAGATGCGCCTCGCACATCAGCCGGGGGAGCAGACCACCTGACCGCGGGAGCCCCGGTGACGGACGGCGGGTCCGTCCTTCCATCCGCGTCTGAAATTTTTCTTTCCGGTTCGGCCAGCATATAGGAAGGCAAGTCCTCGACCTTGGCCCAAATACCGCCGGCCATAATAACCAGCCGCTCTACCAGGTTCTGTAGTTCTCTGACATTGCCGGGCCAGGAGTAATGTTTAAAAAAATCAACGACCTCCGCGGACAGACGTAAATGGCGTTTATTCCGCTCATTACTATCCCGCAGGAAAAAATCGATAAGCGGCGGAATATCCTCCCGGCGCTCTCGTAATGGTGGCAGCAAAACAGGGACGACATTCAAACGATAATAGAGGTCGACCCGAAAATTCCCACATCTGACCGCCTTCTCCAGATCGACATTAGTGGCGGCTATTATCCTGACGTCAACGGTCAGGGTCTTATTGCCGCCAAGCCGCTCAAATTGTTTTTCCTGTAAAATCCGCAATAGTTTGGCCTGTAGGCTTAAAGGCAGCTCGCCGACCTCGTCCAGAAAAAAAGTTCCGCCGTCAGCCATTTCAAACCTTCCCTTCTTGAAGGAGGTCGCGCCGGTAAAGGCTCCTTTTTCATGGCCAAGGAGCTCACTTTCAAGAAGATTCTCCGGCAGAGCCGCGCAATTAACCTTGACAAACGGCCGGGCGGACCTCGGACTGGCCTGGTGTATGGCCCGCGCCACCAGCTCTTTGCCGGTGCCCGATTCCCCGAGGAGAAGCGCCGTCGCCCTCGATGGGGCTACCCGGTCAATAATCCGGAAAACCTCATTCATAACCTTACTCTGGCCAATAATATTATGACGGCTGTAACGTTTATCAAGCTCGGCCTTCAGGGAGCGGTTCTCCTCGACAAGAACCTCCTCTTTCTGTCTCAGTATATTATCTAATTCCAAAAACTGGGCGATAAGGGTAGCGACCACGGTAATAAACTGCACATCCTCCTCAAAGGAAACATCAGATTCGAATACCCGGTCAACCGTCAGAACACCAACCGGGCCATTACGTAGGATAACGGGCACCCCTATAAATGATATTTTGGCCTTTATTATTCCGCCTCTTGACTGCGTACGGTTTAAAAAGAGCGGCTCACTTTTAATATCAGGCACCACAAAGGGAAAGCGGCTGCGAAATATTTTGCCGCAGACTCCTTCATTAAGATTATAGATTCCCCGCCGCTTTTCCTGCTCCGTCATGCCGTAACTCGCCTTGATCGCCAGACGCTTCCCGGTGGCGTCCAGCATGAACAGGGTCGCTCTTTCCATATGCATGGTACCATGAAGCACCCTTAAAATTTTCGACAGGGCCGTATCAAGTTCAGCCGCGGCGCCTACCAATTGCGCGATTTCACACAAGGCCTGGACCTCTAAAGTCCTTATTGCCGCGACCTGCTTGACCCTCTCAATGCCCAAACTATCAAGTTTTGTCGTTTTCATATAATTCCACCGTCCCTGACACTATAAGCAAGCAAGATAAATGCCAAACGGCCCCAAAGCACACTTCCGTCACACGAACCACCCGGCGTCACAATAATATTGTATTAAATAACAAATAGTTGCACGTCAAGTCCGGCCACCATTCCTCTAAGTAAAACGCAATAAAACCGTTAACCGGACCAACCAGGGGATTACTTTTTACAAAAATGTTAGAACCATTTATTGTTTATAACAATTCTGTCACAATACTCAAAAATCTCTTCATTCCTAATAGACAGGCATCCCTTCCAGCATGAGTTTACTATGTTTAACTTCCGGAAATCATCGAGTAGGGGGGGGGGCATGGAATGCGGAGGAAAAATTATAAATATTCCTTGTTAAGAGAAACAAATCAGTATTCAATGAGATTTGCCGGACAGTACGAGAAGGTTAAGCAGTCAAGCCAAGAGAAAAGGAGAGTAATAATGACAAAAGTTTTTAAAAAAGCAACCGTGTCGTTGATGTTGTTCGCCCTTCTTGTGAGCCAAACAGGTTGTCTGGAACTTTGGTGGCGCTATCCTTCTTCCTCGACCACGTCCTACATGACCAATTATCGAGTCCAGTATTATGCCCAGGCCTATACGCTGGCCATGCTTACCGGCATAACGCCCTTTCTGATCCTGCCGGGTTCTTCCACCGCCCATAGTTTCGTTTTGCCGCCACCGGCCGAGACCCTGCTGACCTACTCGATTCTGGCAACCCTTTCCACCGCCTACGCCTTTAATGGTTTTGGTTCCACGGGCAACACGATAGGTTCAGACTTCCTGACCTCGACAATATGATTTTCTCAAGTCATCGATTGCTATCGACTTGAAAT
>CAYWUR010000156.1:0-5173 GCA_964460745.1 uncultured Desulfobulbia bacterium
ATAAAACTCTTAAAGAGGGGATGCGGCTTCATGGGTTTTGATTTGAACTCCGGGTGGAATTGACACCCCAGGAACCAGGGGTGCTGCTCGCCAAGCTCCACGATCTCCACCAGAGTCTCATCCGGCGAGGCGCCGCTGATGATCAGACCTTTTTCGACAAGCTGCTCACGGAATTTGACATTGAATTCATACCGGTGCCGATGGCGTTCGGATATTTGCTCCTCATTATAGGCGGAATAGGCCAGGGTCGACTTATGCAGGCAACAGGGATAACTGCCCAGCCGTAATGTTCCGCCCATGTCGGAGTTTTCGTCCCTGACCTGCATCATTTTACGCCGGTAGTCGTACCACTCTTTCATCAAATAAATGACGGGAGAACTGGTCTGGGTATCAAATTCCATGCTGTGCGCGTCAACCATGCCGACGACATGGCGGGCAAATTCGACCACCGCCAACTGCATGCCCAGACAAATGCCGAAAAACGGAATCTTCTTCTTCCTGGCATAAGTTATGGCCTTGATTTTGCCCTCAACCCCCCGCTGGCCGAAACCGCCCGGCACCAGTATACCGTGGCAGCCGGCCAACAGCTCTTCCGACTTTTTTTCCTCAAGCTCATCGGCGCTGACATAACGCAGCTCCACGCAGGCCTCATTCGCCACGCCGCCATGCACCAAGGCCTCGTGCAGACTTTTATATGATTCGATCAACTCGACATACTTGCCGATAATGGCAATGGTTACTCTATGCTTCGGGTTTTTGATTCTATGGACAAGTTCCCGCCACGGTTCAATCCGCGGGGAACCTGTCCATATATTGAGAAGGGAAAGTATTTTATCATCAAGCCCTTCCTTGTGAAAATGCAGCGGCACCTCGTATATACTCTTCACATCACGGGCAGTGATCACCGCATCCGTCGATACATCACAGAACAAGGCGATTTTTTCCTTTAATTCCTTGGAAAGTGCTTTTTCCGTGCGGCACAACAGAATATCGGGCTGAATGCCGGTGGCCCGCAACTCCTTTACACTATGTTGCGTGGGTTTGGTTTTTACCTCACCGGCGGTTTTTATATAAGGCACCAGGGTAAGATGAATGAAAAGGGAATTTTCGCGGCCCAGATCAAAACGAAGCTGCCGAATAGCCTCAATAAAGGGAAGGCTCTCGATGTCGCCTATTGTGCCGCCGATTTCGATAATAGCCACATCCACACTGCCGGAGAGCTGCAGAACAGCTCTTTTGATTTCATCGGTGATATGCGGGATTACCTGCACCGTGCCGCCGAGATATTCACCGCGGCGTTCCTTGGTGATTACATCGTAATAAATGCGGCCGGAGGTATAGTTGTTCTTCTGCCCCATCAGAGCGTTGGTATAACGTTCATAATGGCCCATGTCGAGGTCGGTCTCCGCGCCGTCCTCGGTGACAAAAACCTCGCCGTGTTGAAACGGATTCATGGTGCCGGGATCGACATTTATGTATGGATCCAGTTTCTGAAAGGTAACGGTAAGGCCGCGGCTTTCGAGCAGGGCGCCGATAGAGGCGGCGGCCAGACCTTTGCCCAGCGAGGAGAGAACACCGCCGGTAATGAAAATGAACTTTGTTCGTTGGGAACGTTTTGAAGGTTTCATGTAAAATGAATATAGCAGTAGCCTGTGAATTGGCAAGTGAAAATTTACCGGCCGGCAATGATTTTAGATGCTATTGAAAATAGCTTTTGCTAAAATTTCCAAAAGTCAATCGGTATGCGGCGGACTAAAACAAAATTCAACAGCCTAGGGGAATTATTCCATGCAAAAATTAAACGCCAAACAAGGGCAAACCCTGACGCGGCTGGCCCGGTTGACGATCGCCGCCAAGCTCGATCTGAAAGAACTCGACCAGGCGATGCAGGCGATGGCCGACGATTTAGCCGAACCAGTTTTCAAGGAGCGGCGGGGAGTTTTTGTTACCCTTAAAAACAAAGGGCTGTTGCGCGGCTGCATAGGCAGCCTGAGCAGCACGAAAACCTTGCTCGCCGGCGTGCGGGAAAACGCGATCAACGCCGCCTTTCATGATCCCCGTTTCCCGGCGCTACGGGCGGAAGAATTGCCGGAGACCGATATTGAAGTCAGCATCCTTACCAAACCACAACCGTGCGAATACCGTGACGGCGCCGATCTGCTCAATAAGCTGCGGCCCGGCATCGATGGCGTCATCATCCGGCAGGGTCTCGCCGGCGCCACCTTCCTGCCCCAGGTTTGGCAACAGCTTCCCCGGACCGAGGACTTCCTGGCGCAACTCTGCCGGAAGGCCGGCTTGCCCGCCGAAACCTGGAAAAATGCCGAATTAAAAGTGGAGACATATCAGGTGCAATACTTTGCCGAAGAAAAACAATTGAGGGGGTGAATTCAAATTGCAAGAACTTGTTCTGGAACCAGGAGCGGCGCAGCAACTGGCCCGGCTTTATGCCGATATGGAAAACGCCTACGAGCAGGTGGCCGCGTCGTTATGTTTTTCCTGTGACGGCTGCCCGGACAACTGCTGCGACAGCTACTTTAAACACCATACCTATATCGAATGGGCCTATCTGTGGGCCGGGCTTGCAACCCTGCCGACCGCCAAAGTGGATCTTATCCGACAACGGGCCGCGGATTATATATTGCAAAGCGAAAAAATACTGGCCCGCGCCCAACGCCCCACCATAATGTGCCCCCTTAACGAGGCGGGCCGCTGTTTTTTATATTCCCATCGCTTGATGATCTGCCGTCTGCATGGTGTGCCGGCCGGCCTCACCCTGCCGGACGGCCGGCGACTCACCTTCCCCGGCTGTTTCAGATGTCAGGAGCAAACCGACCCGACAACACGAGTCGCACAGCTCGACCGGACCATTTTTTACCGCCGTCTTGTCGCGCTTGAAGTCGAACTGCTGGGCGCCAGACGCCATTATCTGCCCAAGGTAAACAAGACCATGGCCCAGATGCTGGTTGAGGGGGCGCCCCGCGCTTAAATATACCGCAAGCAGCAAAAAGGGGTATAAGTTGGTGTTCGAACTTTGTATAATACGTTAGTATTATTTGGACGAAAAAACTTTTACCGGGGCACGGGAAAAACATATGCCAATTCAGCAGGCAAAAAAAGTATTAAAAATCGAAGCGGAAGGTATTCTTTCCCTCATTGACCGACTCGGACCTGATTTTGAAATGGCAATTGATTTAATAATGGCCTGCCCAAGTCGGGTCATCCTCTCCGGCATCGGCAAATCCGGCATTATCGGCCAAAAAATCGCCGCCACCCTGAACAGCACGGGTACCTCTTCCTTTTTTCTACATCCGGTGGAAGCCATGCACGGCGACCTCGGCACGGTTGACCCCCGCGATGTTGTGGTGGCCATCTCCAACAGCGGCGAAACTGCCGAGTTAAACATCCTCCTGGCCAGTCTTAAAACCCGGTCGATTAAAATCATCGGGATGACCGGCAAGACCGACTCAAGCTTGGCCAGACACGCCGATGCGGTTCTTGATGTCTCGGTCGCCAAGGAAGCCTGTACCCTGGGCCTGGCCCCTACCGCCAGCACCACCGCCGCTTTGGCGATGGGTGACGCCCTGGCGATGGTACTGCTTGACCGCAAAAAATTCCGGGTCAGCGATTTCCGCCGTAATCACCCCGGCGGCAGCCTGGGAGAACGCTTAAAAGTCAATGTTTCCGCCGTAATGCTGACCGGCGCACATATACCACAGGTTACGCCGTCTGCATCTTTAAGGGAAACGATAGCTGTTCTTAATAAAAAAAATCTGGGCGCGGTCCTGATCATTGATGAACAGGAAAAGGTGGTTGGCATTATCACCGACGGCGATATCAGGCGCCTGGTCGCCAAGACCGCGGACCTGGACCGCCGGCAGGCGGCCGAGGATATGACCCCGATGCCCAAGACTATCAAGGAGAATCTTCTGGCGGCTGACGCCCTGAGCATTATGCAGCAGCACGAAATCACCATCCTGCCGGTAACCGATCGGCATGACCGACTGACCGGTATTCTGCACCTGCATGATCTTCTGGGCAAGGGCGAATTCAGATTCATGCTGTAAGAAGGAGGCTTTTATGTGTCAAATGAGCGTAGTGCTGGAACATGACGGCACACAGGAAAACATTATGGACAACGTGACGCTGCTGGAGTTGACGGCAGAGGGGATTAAGGTCAGCACGTTTTTCGAGGAGCCAAAACTGGTACCCGCCGTGCAGGTCAAGAAAATAGATTTCCTGGGCAGGGTTGTTACCCTGGGAAGACCAAAAGGAGAAAAACCATGACGGCAATGGAAAAATTGCGGATCCTGCTGCCGCACTGGATTGAACATAACCACGACCATAGTGAAGAATTTGCAAAATGGGCGGCAATAGCCGGTCAGGAAGGAGAGCGGGAAATTGCCGATCTCATCGGCCAGGCGATTTCCTCTCTACAGGAAGCGGGGCAGGTTATGGCCCAGGCCCTGGAGATTGCCGGCGGTTCCACGGCCGGGGAGGGGCACCATCATAAGTGATTGATCACAGGCCATTAATGCGGATTAACATCAGCGGCCCTGATAAACGGTGCATGTCCGGCAGCAACGGCCACGCTTGACTCCGCATCAACCTTTAACAACCAGTAGTCAGTCGGTGCGGCCTTAATGCTTTGCCGTAAGGCGTCGGTAAGCCAGTGCGAATCATCGTCCAGGACATAAAATCTGCTATCAACGCCGAAAAAGCCATCCAGCATATGGGCGATGATATGGAATATCTTGCTCTGATATCCCTTGGGCATTGCCGATAAATCCGTCATCAGCTTAAAACCCTCTGCCGACAACTCAACGATCAACTCCGCCAATACTTTGCGATTGGCAGCCATGCCCGCCGTCACCCTTTCCCAGAAACAGGGGTCCGTGGCAGGAACCGATGCCGCTGCTGCTATATGGACCGTATCGTATCTGATCAGAATATGCCGGTCAAAAAAACGTTGCGTCTTGCACCGGCAGGTTTCAAAATCAGGACCGCTGACCAGCATCTCATGGGAGGCGTATAGATTCACCAACGATCCTCAGTAAACGTTCACCACATTTGTAAAGAGAGAGGCACCGCGCTGTTCATTGCTTTTGAAAAAGCGGCAAATCAACCACTTCCATAAAGCTGTTGACATGATATTCTGCCGGCAAATCAGGATTTT
>CAYWUR010000157.1:0-5147 GCA_964460745.1 uncultured Desulfobulbia bacterium
CTTGCTGATGTTTACTGTTCAAACTGTTATTCCTTTTTTGTGTTACCGGCTCTACTTCGAAAAGAGGCATGCCAGCGTAATAAACCCGGACCGGATACGATCCAAAAAGGAATTAATTATAATACAAGAATGTATACTTGTCCAGTTTCTCCTGATTCATCACTGAATAACCCCGCCTGCGTATTTTTGTTTTCAGGATGGTTCCGTATTGCCAGGGGCGAGGAGCCTGTCGGAGAATTATAATCGTAACGAAAAATTGAGAAATCGAGACCAAATTTTTTGGAATTTGAGGCGAATAGCAGCGCTATTTAAGGAAAAGTTCGGAAAAAGGGTAATCAGTAAAGGATGTCCCGCTGGTCGCATTGTGTGTTTTTATGCTCAAATATTTTGAGGAGTTCCGGGGTCTGGCCGGCGATGGCCTGCCTTGCCAGCCTTTTCAAGGCGCTCTTTATTTCGGCAAGTGGCTTTAAAGGCGGCAGGACGGGCAGTACCTCTTCGATAGGCAGGGGTATTTCAATTTGCAGTTTTTTGTCAAGACGTTCGGTCAGGCCGGTCTCCATGCCGCCCTGCATACAGCTGCAGGCCTCTTTATTGCCCAGAGAATGGAGGAAACCAAAAATGGCGCTTATGTCGTTCTGCTCGTAGAAGTGTTTGATTTCCTCGGAAATAGTACCCCTGTCTTGTTGTAGTTCCGTGACTTTTTCGCCGTAAAGCGTGGCGTGGAATACAAGATTTTCATAACAGTCGAGGAAATAGTTCTTGAAACGGCCGGCTTTAGTAAATCCCCTGAAGCGCTGACATGCGAAAACCCGTTGGGCGATGGTTGAAGATTCGGTTATGTAGGGATCGTAGAAAAACTTTTTATTGAGATTGATAAGCGATAGAAAGGTTTGAATCAGTCTTTCATCCTTGAGCATGATATAGAGGCGGATGAGATCGAAGCTGATTCGTTTTTGCAGGATAAAGGAGTACTGTCTGGTCTTTTCGGCCAGATTCATTGTGTCCTCCTCAATCAGTTTGCGGAAAGCAAAATAACGCGATGCGATATCCTGCTTGATTTCGGTTGCCAGGACATCATCAACAGTATTAGGTTCGGTCATTCTCTTGCCTCTTGCCGTAGTTGCCTTCCAGGTCAGGCAAATATATTCCGTTCTTTTCCGGCCGGAGCAGCCTGTAAAAGATTCAGTAAACATGTTACATTGTTCATGGAAATGTGGCAAATTTGATTTATATTTTTACTATTTGCCTGGCTTAGAGGAGGTGATGCATGAATCCTGTATTACAGTTTATTTTTTCGCGGCGTAGCGTTCGCAAATTTGAAGACAGGGATGTGCCGGAAGCCATGTTGACGGACTTGCTGCAGGCGGCCATGGCGGCCCCCTCCGCCGTGGCAAAGGATCCCTGGCGGTTTCTGGTGGTTCGCCGGCGGGAAACCATTATGAAACTTGCCGACATTATGCCGAATGCGCAGATGTTGCGGCATGTCCCGTTAGCCATTGTGGCGTGCGGTGATATTAACAGGGTCCACGACCGGCAGGAATCATATATGCTGCAGGATTTGAGCGCCGCGGTTGAAAATCTGCTGCTGGCCGCCAATGCCTTGGGGCTTGGTGGCTGCTGGCTCGGCGTTCATCCGCGGCGGGAGCGCATGGCGGGCATAAAGAAGCTTTTCGATCTGCCGGCCGGTATTCTGCCGGTCTGCGGCATCGCTTTAGGCTGGCCGGCTGAACAGCCGGCGCCCCGCACCCGCTATAATCAGGATTACGTCTATATGGAAGAATGGCGGCAGAGATAAAAGAGTAATAAGTCGCTGTTTACTGCTTATTGTTTTTTCGCCGCATCTTTGCCAGGCAATCCGGACAAAGGCCGTGGGAAAATACGGCATCGGAATGCCGGGAAATAAAAGTTTCGATCTCGGTCCAGGATTGTTGATCGCCGGGGTCGGCCCCAGCTGGCCGTATCTTTTTGCAATTCATGCAGATTGGCAGCAATCCTTGCAGCGTTGTCTGAATTTCGGCCAGAATCCTGGCATTCAACGTTATGCCCAACAATACAAATACCGCGCCGCCGAAGAATACAAGACTAACGAACAGCTTCCCGATAATGGCCAGATTTTCTGCAAAGGCATAGGCGACAACGAGATAACTGCCCAAAAACAGGATCGTCAGAAGACGGCCTATTTCCAAGGAGTGGTTTATAAGTTGCCGGTTATTTTCACGAATGAATGGGACGGCGGCAAACAAATGTTTCTGTTTAAGGATGCCGATGAGGAGAAGGACGGCGCCGGCAAGAATAATTACTATGCTCGCACTGGTATTCCAGTCTGTATTATGCCAGAACATGGTTGAATACTCCTTTGCTTTATAAAATATTAGGGCATTTGCGCAATATCATGGCAGACTTTTTTCATTTGATCACAGAAAAATTTTGAAATTAATATTAATGGACTCGCAAGCAAAATCCAAACTGTTTTTAACTTTGCGCTGGAGTAAAAAGTCCGTCCTGGACTTTTTGCGAATACATTAACATTGATGGCGTCGTAAAAAGTCCGATCTACTGCGTCGTAACAGCGAAGCGGTGTCTGGATCGCGAAATGCTCAACATACCATATGTATGCCTCCGCTTTCGCGATACCGAGTATAACATACACTGTAATATTAGACATGGCGCATCCCCACCCCGGCGACTGTCGTTCCGGCCGTCTGCCGGCGGAATTAATAGAATGCTTGACGAATTGAATAAAAGGTTATTAATATTTTCAACTGTAGCTGACGATTGAGCCGCCGCCGTACTGCTGTAAAGCCTAATTTCGGCGGTTTATTAAAAAACGGTTTTTTGTGGCTGCTTCGTGACTGATCACGGGGTACGCCTTATCCAAGGCGGCGCTATTGAGTGCGGCCAAGTTCGTACTCTGTGATCACCTACACTGCTTCTCGCCACAAATATGTTTCAAGGCTCCACCATTATGTCGTGCAATGCCGGACCGGGTGGGTAAAAAAATCCTTCTGTTTCCGACAATTAGCCTTACCAGTCGATATGACACACAATAAATCAGGATTGGCATCTATGATTCGGCCAGATTTGCAACCAGAAGGGAGCAAAGGGCAAACAAATGGCAATCGGGGAAAGGAGATTGCATCGGCGCCTGCCGGTAAAGGACCTGTTCTTTTCCGTCAATTCGAAAGTCGGTAAGGTCTCGGATATCAGCCTTGGCGGTGTTGGCTTCCGTTGTATTAACGGGGGGCAAGATCTAAATGAAAAATCCGGGGACGGTACTCTGTTTAAGTCTGGAGAGATATTCCTTGATTCTTTGCCGGTCAGTAGTACCACTATTCATGAAGCAAAGGGCGAGTCGGTGACCCTAAAACGATACGGCGTCCAGTTCGGGGAACTTTCCGCTGGTCAGATTTCCAGGCTGGCCTCATATATAGCGCAGGCCAAGAGGAGCAGGGAAGGTGCCGGCGCATCCTCTCAGGCGTTGGGGCGCGGAGTATGTCTGCCGCCACCGGGCAAAGACGTCCGGCGGGCCGCCGTCGGTCTTGATCGGTTATTCAATGCCATGCATGTGGGGATAATGGAGATCGATTCTGACTTAAACATAATCAGGGCTAATGAGTCATTTTTAAAAATTATCGGTATCGGCCGGGATAAAATTGTCGGCCGGAAGTGTCGGGATATTTTATCGTGCGGTTTAGCTGCCACGCAAAAATGTTGTCTACGACAACTTGAAAGTCGTGGAGACAAAGTTGATTTCGAGGCAGCGCTGGAATATCATAATGGCTGCAAGGCTTATTTCCTTGTCAATGCTACCGCCTTACGAGATACGGCCGGTCAATTGCTGGGTATTGTTCAGGAATTCAGAGATATCGACCGCTGCAAGCGGTTGGAAACAAATCTGCGGGATTCCCGGGGCGCGGAAGAACGATTGTATAATCAGTTGCTCCAGACGAAAAAATTGTGCGCAACCGGCGAGATTTACGCCTCCGTTGCTCATGAGTTCAACAATGCCCTTAATGGGATAAGAAGTGTGATGCAGGGGCTTGCGAAATGGGCGACTCTTGATGATGAACAGCGGTATATGGCCGATCTGGCGATCAGGGAATGCGACAGGGTTGCGGAACTCATCAGGATTTCCCGGAATTGCAGTCGGCCGACCATCGGCGCCAAAACGACGGTTGATATTCATAAGATTCTGAATGAATTATTGCTGCTCTATAACAAATTTTTTAAAATAAAGAATATCAGGCTGGAAAAGCATTTTGCCGTTGACCTGCCGGAGATTGAAGGATGTCCCGATCAGATCCGACAGGTATTTCTTAATCTGTTCAATAACGCCGCCGAGGCGATTCAGGGCGGGAAGGGCTTAATTACGATCAGCAGCAGGGTTCAAGATCAGGATGTTGTAATATGTGTAAGGGATAACGGCGTGGGAATAAGGGCGGCAGATCGGGATCGAATTTTTGAGCCGTTTTTTTCCACCAAAACAACCGCTGACGGCAACGGCCTCGGTTTATCGATAAGCGCCGAAATTATTAAAAGGCACGGCGGCAGGATAGAGGTCGACGGCGAGCCGGGCCGGGGGACGGCCTTTACGGTAATTATACCGATAAAACGGATGCCGGACGATGAGAGAGGAGAAAACACGGCGGCCCCGGCAAAAGATGCCGTCACACATTGAAACGGAATTCGATAATGTCGCCGTCCGCCACCACGTAAGTCTTGCCTTCCAGTCGCACGGTGCCTTTTCCCCTTGCCTCCTTGTACGAACCTGCCGCCAGCAGATCTTCATAAGCAAGAACCTCTGCCCGGATAAACCCTTTTTTTATATCGGAATGGATAACTTCCGCGGCATCGACGGCCAAGGTGTTCTTCTTAACGGTCCAGGCCCTGACCTCATCTTTACCAACGGTAAAAAATGATATCAGCCCCAGCAGGGCATAAGACTCTTCAATAACCCTGTCCATGGCCGAAGCGGTTATGCTGAATTCCTGCAAGTACTCCTGCGCGTCGCCAGCCGACATCTGTGACAGTTCGTGTTCCAGTTTTCCCCGCACCGCGAGGCACCTTTCCCGGTCAAGGGCCTTGTCGGCCGGGGGCGGCTTCTCGTCATCTTCCTCATTATTGAAGATTATCAGCATCGGCTTGGC
>CAYWUR010000158.1:0-5082 GCA_964460745.1 uncultured Desulfobulbia bacterium
CCGAGGCGGCAGCAGAGGTTAGAGCCGATGACGGCGATATGGCTGACGGCATTACCGTCAGCTGGTCCGCGGTGCAGAATGCCGGCGGCTATGAACTTTACCGCAACACGATGCGGGATGCCGCCGGCGCCGCGCTTGTCGCGACAACGCTTACCGCCACAACGTACACGGATACCGATATTATTCCCGGCAGTTATTACTATTACTGGGTCAAGGCGGTAAATAATGCCGGCGGCAGCTCTTTAAGCCTGCCGGACATGGGCTTCGCCGGAAAAGAGAACCACCGCTTATGGGACTTTGCAACGCAGATGCCGGTGGGCAGTTCGCCGGCCGTGGCCCCGGACGGCACCCTCTATTTCGCTGCCGCCCGCAAAAACGGCGAACCGGGAATATTGTTCGACGAGTACTACCTGCACGCTTTAACACCGGACGGCAAAGAGCTCTGGACCTTCGACGCCTTAAATTTCGCCGGCTCCCCAGCCCTGGGGGCCAATGGCTGGCTGTACTATTCCGACGGGAAGATTACCGCCATTGACCCGGCAGCCAAAAGATTAAAATGGTCATATAGTCCTAACGGCTGGCCGGCGTCAATGCCGGCCATTGGTGCCGGATCCGTGATTTACATAAACACGGTGGATTATTACGTTCGGGCTTTAGACGGTATTACCGGAGATCTCCTCTGGTCACGACAGATAAAAAAGAACGCCAGCGACAATTTTGATAATTCTCCGCCATCAATAGGAGCTGACGGTACGGTTTACAGCGGCTTTTACGATGGCGGTTTTTACGCTATTGAGCCGGCGGACGGCTCTATCCGCTGGTCTTTTACGGCTGGGGGGGCTATCAGCGCGGCCGCCGCCGTGGGCGCCGACGGCCTGGTCTACGTAGCGTCGCGTAACGGCCTAGTCTACGCCTTGCGGCAGAACGACGGCGGCCTCGCCTGGTCGTACGACACGGGCGCGGCTATCTTCGCCTCGCCGGTTATCGGGCCTGACCAAACCCTGTACATCTGCAACAGCGCGGGAAAAACCATCGCATTAAACAGCGCCACCGGGGCCGCCGTCTGGCCGGCACCTTTTAATGCCGGCGGGGCCGTTTGGACAGCGCCGGCGGTGGCGGCTGACGGCAGTATTTATATCGCCGGCCGGGATGGCCTGTTATACGCCCTAAGCGGTCTAAATGGCAGCCTGTTATGGTCGGTCGATGTCGGCGCGGCCCTGGAAAGCGCCCCGGCCGTTGGGCCGAACGGCGACATTTACGTGGGGGGCGCCGACAACAAACTTTATGCCCTGCGGGGCCGCGGCGGCGGCCTGGCGGCCGGTCCATGGCCAAAATATCGGGGCAACGCCGCCAACAGCGGCCAAGCCGATGCGGTGGCGGCCCCAAGCCTGCGGGAGGCTATTCAGGCCTTGCAGATCATGGCGGGTAAATCAGGAACAATCATAGCCTTGGCCTATCTGGCCGATATTAACCAGGATGGCCGTATCGGCATGGCGGAGGTTTTAAATCTTTTACGGGAACTGGTCCGTACAGAGTAAGCAAAAAGATATTCTGTTCCTGCCTATGAAGGGCTATAATATCTTTGGGTAGTAAAGTTCGGAAGAATTATCCGAAAAAATGGAATAACAAAAAAAGTGTTTAAATCTCAGGCATTAATCCACACTGGTCTATTCCGATAAACCGAAAAATCCGCCAATGTTAAACAGGTTTTCTATGTAACCTGAATCCATCAGGGATTCAGGTGTAAGGTTACAATATCGGTATGCCGAGGTGATTACAGACGGCCTGGCTTGTTTGCATATCTTGAAAGGCGATACCTGCATGAAATCCTTGCGTAACTTCATGCTGTTCGCACCAGCGGATTTCGCCCCGTCCGGTCACTGTCGAGGGGTTGACGCTCGGCCCGAAGCTGAAAAACACCATTTCCTTGAGCGGCATTTCACGTTTGCTTTTGATCCGCATGCCGCCTCGGCTAAAGTCAAGAGCTAACGCCTTCCCGTCAAGGAGATCGGTAGGGACGCCCTTATTGTTACAGTCGGCGACGGTCACTTGCACTTGCCGTGCGAACCGAGGGAAATGTCTACGGCTTTTGTCTTGACGGGCCGCCTCTTTCCATGGCGGCTCCTTTATGAGTTGGCGACCTCTTATATAGTGATGGCATGAGGTATATTGCTCGGTGCGGCAGAAAATTTCTATATGTATAGGCATGGGAATATACAGCCCGGCCTTTGTCATCAGACATGAATTAACATCATCGCAATCCCAGTACGGACATCCTTTTTTCTGACTTTTTCCCTGTTCGTTTGTTTCTCCCACAAGAAGCATCCTTATTTTGGGGCAAATTTGTTTATTAGTAAAGAAATGTCTGTTTTTTTAACAAAATAAATGTGTTAACCGACTTTATCGGCCGAGTCTGCCATTCTTGGTCAGCGTGAATGGGCTTTTGCTGTCTCTTGCAAGATCAACACTTGATACATGCAAGAAAAACGCCAGGGACGGCCACTATTTTCCTTTATAAAGGCCGTAACGTTTAACCTTATCG
This sequence comes from uncultured Desulfobulbia bacterium, assembly GCA_964460745.1. Lineage (GTDB taxonomy): Bacteria > Desulfobacterota > Desulfobulbia > Desulfobulbales > BM004 > CAYWUR01. The sequence goes on from CAYWUR010000158.1 coordinate 2,543, forward strand.
TAGATGGCGGTTTTGCCCAGACCGAGCATTTGGGCTGCCTGTTGTATTTTGCCGTCACATTTATCAATGACGGCGGCAATAATTTTTTGCTCAAATTCAGCTAGTGAATCTTTCAGAGGTTGTTCCAATAACCTGTTGTCAAGGTTAAGGTTTTGTACATTGCTTGATTGTGTAGAGAAATTTGTGTCAAATTCCAGTTCATTTTCAGTGAGTACGTTACTCTTGGCCATTAATACAGCCCGTTGAATAACATTCTCAAGTTCTCTGATATTGCCGGGCCAATCGTGGGTCAGCAGTCGGTCAGTTGTTCGGGTTGGAAGAAATTCGATATCTTTTTTAAAGGCATTACGATATTTTTTTATAAAATGACTGGCCAACAGGAGAATATCATCTTTTCTTTCCCGTAATACCGGAATACGCAGGTTAACTACATTAAGGCGGTAGTATAAATCCTTTCTGAATGTGCCTTCCTCCACACCTTTAGCCAGGTCCTTATTGGTAGCCGCAATAATCCTGACATCCACCTTGATGGACTCAGTTCCACCAACCCGGATTAATTCATTGTTTTGTAGAATTCTGAGCAGGGCGACCTGCATTCTCATGCTGATGTCACCGATCTCGTCCAGAAATATGGTGCCGCCATCCGCGATTTCGAATTTCCCTTTTCTCTTGGCGGCAGCCCCGGTGAAGGCGCCTTTTTCATAGCCGAATAAATCGCTTTCCAGTAAACTTTCCGACACCGCCGCACAGTTAAACTTTAGATACGGCTTGTTTCTGCGGCTGCTGTTTTTATAAACTAAGTCCGCTACCAGCTCTTTTCCCGTGCCGCTTTCCCCGGTAATCAGAATGGTGGCGTTTGAATCGGCTACCTGGTATATAATTTCCCGGAGTTCGTGGATTTTTCGATTATTCCCCACCATTTCATCAGCTTTATGAAGCCGGTCCAGTTGATTTTTCAGGACATTAACCTCCCTGGACAATTTGTTGCTGATTTTTTCGCTTTCTTTTAATTCTGCAATTTTATGGTGGAGAATATTTTCGATATTGTTGTTAAATTCGCTGATCTCAAGCTCATGCCGTTTCCTTGTCGTGACATCCCGCATGACGAGCATGATCAGGGTGTCTCCTTTGTATCCTTTAAAGGGGGCATAGTTGTACTCCACATAAACATTACCTATCTTCTGCTCTATCAGTCGTTTATGTCGCTCGCCGCTCGATATGAAACCCACCGGGCAAACCTTGCAGGGGCGGTCGGCGTTGTGAAGGCCCTTGTAGCATATTTTACCTCGCTGGTCACCGAAAGTGTCGATCGCTGTTTTGTTCATGTCCTCAATATGATAATCATCGCTGATGAGGAAAATCATGTCGGACATAATGTCACAAAGCGCCCCCCGATTTTTGAGGATTCGTTCGACATCTTGTGTTGTGTTTTGCCGCTTGTCGGTTGGAGACTTCACCATTTCCCACCCCGGTCTAAATAAGATATATTCCTAAAAAACAAGAAGTTAATTGCAGAAAAATTATATTTTGTGATCGCTGATTACTTAATATAGCCATACTCCTCGAGATACAATAAAACCTCCTGAGCAGCTTCCGCCGGGCTTGCTTCCGTTGTGTCAATGATTATTTCAGGATTGGCAGGGGGGACATAGGGATCATCTACTCCGGTCAAACCCTTTATTATTCCCGCATGCGCTCTGGCGTAAAGACCTTTGCGGTCACGTTGCTCACATATCTCGATCGGCGTGGAAACATAGACTTCGATATAGCCGCCGTATTGGCTGATGAGTTCTCGATTGGCCCGTCGTGGTTCCTCGTATGGCGCAATCGGTGCGCAGATGGCAATCCCGCCGTTTTTGGTTATTTCGCTGGCAACAAATCCGATTCTGGTAATATTGAGATCACGATGTTCTTTTGAAAAATTGAGTTCACTGGAAAGATTTTTTCTGACTATATCGCCATCCAGCAGCGAGACCGGCCTATCCCGCATCTCCATGAATTTTACCTGCAAAACTTTGGCAATAGTTGACTTTCCCGCGCCGGAAAGACCGGTGAGAAAAAGGGTAAACCCTTGTTTTGAATTAGGCGGAAACGCTCGCCTTAATTCATTTATAACTTCAGGGTAAGAGAACCATTCAGGGATGTCCAGGTTTTTCTCCAGCCGGCGCTTCAGTTCCCCTGGTGAAATTTCCTTTACACTCATGCCTGATTCAATCTCATCTCTCGGGATATATTGAGCTTTTTCCTCTACATAGACCATGTTTTTCAGAGGGAGCATCTTGATTTCCGTTTCCGATTCATACTCCTTGACCATCTCCTGGGCCGCATGCAGGGGGTAAAATTTGTCGCTGCCGTTGTCATTGTCGTAAGGGTCTCCGTGGTCATCGGCAACTCCAAAATGGCTACAGCCGTAATTCCTTTTTATGATCGCATGCCATAACGCCTCTCTGGGACCGGCTTTGCGGCATGCCATCGGCAGCAAGCCAAGGGCGATCATGTTTTTTGGGAATTTTTTTATTATTTCATGGTAGCAATATATC
>CAYWUR010000159.1:0-5081 GCA_964460745.1 uncultured Desulfobulbia bacterium
GGCATGACCTCTGGCGGCGGGAATCGGTCACCGGGTGATCATGGAGGCCAGGAGGCTGGGCGTTATCCTGCGGCCGCTCGGGGACGTCATCGTTATCCTGCCGCCCCTGGCCGTCTCGGTGGCGGAGCTTGATCTGCTTTTTACTGTTGTCGAAGAAGCGATTCAGACCGTAACCGCAAAAGAATAAGTTACGATTACGAGTTTATGGGAATTTATTGCCCCTACTGAATAGTTACCAAACGGACTACATTGAGGATATTTCAGCGCAAGCCGACAACCTGCCGTCGGCCAGAGTGAGGCAGCGGTCCATTTCTCCGGCCAGTTTCAGATTGTGAGTGACCATTACCGCAGCCAGGGCATAGGACTTCACCATCTCCCGGAGAAGCATAAAAACCTTGCCGCCGGTCTTCGGATCCAGGTTGCCGGTCGGTTCGTCGGCCAACAACAAGGCCGGCTTCATAATCAAAGCCCGAGCCAGAGCGATTCGCTGTTGTTCGCCGCCGGATAATTCGCCGACCTTATGGCCGGTGCGGTGCGTCAATTCCACCTGGGCCAGAATGGCCATGGCGTCACCGATTAGTCTTTTCTTGTCCTTGCCGGCGATTAACCCCGGCATAATGACGTTTTCCAGAGCCGTGAACTCCGGGAGCAGATGGTGAAACTGAAAGACAAAGCCCACTGTTCTATTCCGAAAAGCGGACAGCGTCTGATCGTCTTTAGCAAAAACATCACCACCGTCATAAAGCAACGATCCCCGGTCCGGCCGGTCCAGAGTGCCCAGGACATGAAGCAGGGTGCTTTTGCCGGTGCCGGAGGCGCCGACCACGGCGACCATCTCCCCTTTATGCAGACACAGATCTACGCCTTTCAGCACATCGATCCGCCGGCCGACGGCAAAATAACTTTTTTCGAGCCCCCGGGCCTGAAAGATATCGGCGCAGCTTGTAGAGCCGGTGGACATCTCCTGCGGCCTGTCCATACTGGTTAAGGAATGATCATTCATAGCGCAAGGCCACGGCCGGTTCAATGCGTGATGCCTGCCAGGACGGGTATAAAGTGGCAAGCAAGGTGATAAGCACCGCCGAGACGGCGATCAAACTTACATCCATCGGCAGAACTTTTATCGGCAGGGTAGTCATGGGATAGACATCGCCCGGCAGTTTGATGAACTGATACCTGCTCAACAATTCACAAAGAAGCAGACCGCCGGCCAAACCCAGAACCGTGCCGCCTACGCCGACCACTAGGCCCTCGTATATGAAAATTCGCAGAATACTGGCGGAACTGGCGCCCATTGACTTCAGTATAGCGATATCCTTACCTTTTTCCATAACCACCATTGTCAGCGTGCTGATGATATTAAAGGCCGCCACCAAAACAATCAACACCAGGACGATAAACATGGCCGTCTTTTCAAGCTTCAAGGCGGAAAAAAGATTTTTGTTCATCGATATCCAGTCCTTAGCAACATAACCGGCACCCAGGGCGTTCTCGATACGGCCGGCAATGCGCATCGCCTGGTAAATATCGTTGACCTTGATTTCCAGACCATGCACCATGTCTCCCAGATCAAGAAATTTTTGCGCCGTGACAATGGAGACATAGGCCAGGGATGAGTCATACTCGAACATGCCGCTTTCAAAGATACCCACCACCCGGCAGGTTTTAATCTGCGGAATAACGCCCATGGGAGTGAGCGGCCCGGCCGGCGAAAAAAGCCGAACACTGTCATCCACGCCCACCCCTAACTGACGGGCCAGCTCCTTACCGAGAATTATGCCGGGCAACCCTTCCCCGGCGGCCTTGCCGTTGAGCGCCCCGAGGGAGCCGGCGGTGAGCTGGTCGGCAAGGGCGATCACCCGGGAGGCCGAAGATGGATCAATGCCGCGCACCACCGCGCCGGTCACGCCGCCGCGCCCGCCGGTCAGCATGGTCTGCGTGTAGATATAGGGGGTGGAGGCAATGACGCCGTCGACCTTGCCGACTACAGGTTGAAGTTGCCGGTAATCAGACATCACGCCGCCGATCTGCTGCACGATTATATGTGAATTAATGCCCAGAATCTTGGCCCGCAGGGCGTCAGTAAAACCGGTCATTACCGCCAGCACCACAATAAGGGCCATAACGCCGACGCAGACTCCGGCCACTGATATCAAAGAGATTAGAGAAATAAATCCCTGTTTTCGCTTTGCCCTCAAGTACCGAAGGCTGACAAACCACTCGTAGCGCATATTAATTTTCCAGGCCCTATCCTTTTTTTCCGGCTTAAGAAGGGGAAAAAGAATAACGTCGCGGATAGAAGGCGCATCGGTAAAAAGCATGACCAGCCGATCAATACCAATGCCTTCGCCGGCGGCGGCCGGCAGGCCGTATTCGAGCGCCCTTACAAAATCATCGTCTAAAACCGGATAAATTTCTTCATCCTCGCCCCGGTCGGCGATCTGTTTCTCTAAACGTTTTTTCTGGTCGATCGGATCGTTTAGTTCACTGAAGGCGTTTGCAATTTCACGACCGGTAATAAAAAGCTCGAACCGATCGGTAACCTGTGGATTTTCCTTGTTACGCCTTGCCAGCGGCGAGACCTCGGTCGGATAAGCGGTTACGAACGTGGGGTTGATGAGCTTTTCCTCAACGAGCAGTTCGAACAATTCCGTCTTGGCCTTGCCTGGTCCGGCAGATGGCCCCAACTCAATACCTTTTTCCCCGGCAAGCTGCATAATCGCCGCGGCATCCTGCAGAATCGTGGGGGCTATGCCGGCCACCTCGATTAAGGCCTCATCCATGGTATACCTTTTCCAGGGCGGCGTCATATCCACGGTCCGGCCCTGATAGGTAATTTCCATAGAGCCGTTTACCTCCAGGGACAGCCAGGAAACCATCTCCTCGGTAAGGTCCATCATATCGAAATACGTGGCATAGGCCTGATAGAACTCAAGCATGGTAAATTCCGGATTATGGCGGGTCGAGAGTCCCTCGTTCCTGAAATTTCTGTTAATTTCAAAGACCTTCTCAAAGCCACCTACCAGCAGTCTTTTCAGATACAACTCCGGCGCTATTCTCAAAAACAAATCCATGTTAAGGGCGTTATGATGCGTCTGGAAAGGCTTGGCCGTCGCCCCGCCGGGGATGGTCTGCATCATGGGCGTTTCGACCTCCATAAAGCCGCGATTGGCAAGGTACTCCCTGATCAACCGAATAATCTCAACCCGTTTCTTAAAGGTATCGCGCACCTCGGTGTTGACTATAAGATCCACATACCGTTGTCGGTACCTGACCTCGACATCGGTCAACCCATGAAATTTTTCCGGCAGAGGACGCAGGGCTTTGGTGATGAGTTTTATGTCATGGGCAAGAATCGTTAATTCGCCGGTTTTTGTTTTAAACAAGGTTCCCTTAAAACCGGCGATATCCCCAATATCCCACTTCTTAAACTGGGCATAAAGATCATCGCCGAGCCGATCTTTTTTAATATAGGCCTGAATCCTGCCTGATTCGTCCTGGATATGAATAAAAGCGGCCTTGCCGAATTTTCGCATGGCGATAATCCGACCGGCCACCTTGCAGGAAAAACCATCCTCGATCGACCCGTCGATAACGCTGATCTTGTCCCCCTGCGGCAAGACGTCGGCTATCCGATGGGAAGGTTTAAAGTCATTGGCATAAAGCGGCACGTCCATGGCCGCCAGCTCTTCGGCCTTTTGCCGGCGCTGTTTTAAAATCATATTTAATTCGTGCATGAAAATTTCCTTAAAAATAAGATGAATTTGTGAAAATCCGATACTCCCTGTATGTGAGGAGGCCAAAACGGAGGAGGTAAGCGAAGACTCCGAGATGAGACGCCGGTGAACTCTTACGAGTATTTTCCCCTTAAAGCGGCGGCAACATCTCTGGTCAGCGAGAGAACCCGGCCGGCCATTTCCGGGGTAAGCGACCCGGTGCCGCAGCTTGGCGTTATCAGGGTCTGCCGCAGCAGAGCCGGCAGGTCCCACCGGGAAGTTACCAGTGAGCCGGCCTGTTTTTCCCAGAGACTGACCAGCGAGGCCGGGGATGCCGCCGCTATTTTTTCCTCCTCGGCAGTCGGCACCAACCCCCAGGCAATCGTTCCGCCCCGTTCAAGGAAAGAATATATCTCGTCCTTTGAAAGACTGAAACGGTCAAAAAAATCGTAGGCATCAAAACTCAAAATATCAATACCGGACGACAACAGCAGACGCCAGTCCGTGTTGGCACAGACATGTACGCCGGCCAGGCCGCCGGCCTGCTGCACGGCGCTGATCACCTCGTCGAGATCCCGGGCGACATCTTCCGCGGCAATGCTGATAAATGAAGAGGTGCCGATACCGGCCAGCCCCGGCTCGTCAATAAACATCAAAACCGGCAGGGCCGGGAATCTCTCCTTGAAATACCTGACCTGCCAGGCGGCCTTCATGGCTATTCCCTTGACAACTATATCCCTGATTGCCGCATCGTAATACCCCAGCCGATCGTCCTGGTCCGAGATTCCGGTCAGCATGGTAAAAGGGCCGGTGACTTGCCCTTTTATGCCCTGCAGGCCGCTTTTTCCGGCAGCGGTCTCGGCCAGATGATATATGCCGGCGGCTCGTTCCCTGCTGATCTGAAAACGGGAAGAAAGCAGGGCCGCCGGCTTTTCGACAACCCCAAGATATTCTTCATAAAACCCAAGCTGCTCCTCCTCAAAACCAGGGGCGTTGATATTAAAGAAAATACGGTCGCCGGCATTTTCCGTTTTCTGTTCAACAATACCAGGCAGCCCTTCAATAAACTGGCGGAGCATTCTTTCCCGTGGGTTATGCGGCAACTGCGGCCAGAGAGGCAGCTCCGGCGTATTGGCAAAAATCCACGCCAGGGCGGTCATATGATCGGCAACCGGCAGGCTGCCGATTAAAGCGGGCAGACCGCCGCCCTTAAAAGGTTGTCGCTCTTTTGGCTGATTATTGTCGGTGTTTTCTATATTCGGCATGCGGCTCACTTAAATAGTTGGTTAGTGTATCCTGGTTTTACGCCGGCAAAATTCTACCAGCAACAACACAATGCTTCAAGAGAATGCTTCTGTCAATGAA
>CAYWUR010000160.1:0-5068 GCA_964460745.1 uncultured Desulfobulbia bacterium
GAGTAATTTGTCTATTTATATTAATATGATACTTCAAGTCAGAAAGTTGAGTTATTTACAGGCCCCAAACGGATGAAAGGACAAAGGCAAAAGCAGTGGCAACGAGTCTTGATATTCGCCCTTATTATCGGGGGGGTGGCAACATTCTTATTAGCGCCGCGTTTCCTTTGCCTGCACGGTTCACCGAAACGCCAAACCAACAGCAAAGCGGCTGAATACTTTTCCCCGACCGACGCCGCTGATAAACGGGGGAATATATACGATAGGAACGGAGAATATCTGGCTGTCAGTTACAAGACAACCGCCATGTATGCCAGGCCTCTGGAAATTAAGGATCCGGAGACTGTCGCCGGCCGGCTGGCGGAACTGCTGGAGCTTGATAAATCCGACCTGCTGGCGACGCTGAAGTCGGAAAGGAATTTCGTGTGGTTGGGCCATAATCTGGAAACAGACAAGGTTAAGAACACAGCCGCGTTAAATATTAACGGAATTTATCTGATGGAAGAGATGAACCGCTACTATCCGCAAGGCTCAAAAGCCGCCCATGTCACAGGTTTTGTCAATAATGCCCAGGGCCTTGCAGGTATTGAATTTTATTACAACAATATTTTACAGGGCGGCGTTATGCCAAAGCATGATCTTTTAAGGCTTGCCTCTATTGTGCATAGCGACGTTCCATTTCTGCAAAGCGCCATCAAGGGAAACGGGGCCGATCTTGCCTTATCGCTTGACATGCGACTTCAGACCATTGTTGAACAACACCTGAAAAAACTTATGAAGCAAACAGGGGCCGCCGCAGCCATGGCCGCCCTTTTAAACACCCGGACCGGAGATGTTCTTGCCCTGGTGAATCTGCCGTCCTTCGACCCTAATAAATTCTGGGCTTACGATAAAATACGGCGCCGCAACCGTATAGTCACGGAACCGATTTACCCTGCCAAACTCAACCGTTTATTCCGCCGGGCCGCCGCCTTTGAATTGTATGGCGACAATGTCGACGCGGGAAATAACGATACGGCCGTGGATTTTGGGTCTCTTTTAACCGATGACAATCGGCATCTCGATTTAAAAATATTGACCATGTTCAGCGGACAACTGGGTCTTAACCGACAATGCCGCATCGATCTGCCGGTCGATGGATACAGCCGGGACAAACCCCGGCGGCCGGCGGATGACCGCGCCGCAACGCCGTTTTTTCTTTTGCAGGATTACTCTTCGACGACCACGGCATTACAGCTGCTCACGGCCTTTTCCCGCTTAATAAACGGCGGCCGGCAAATTAAGCCCCACCTTCTGACGGGCATACGGAGCCGGGCGACAGGTGAAAAATTTTCGGCTGATTATCCAAAAACAGGCCATGCCTCAAAACCCCGGATTATCCGGCCGGCAACCGGTCGGGCTATCTTAAAACTGTTGAACAAATCAGGTTCGCCCGGTCCGGACGACGCCGTCTTTCTCGAATCGATACTGACGGATAATCAGCATGTCCATCCGGAAAATGCCGGACCGGCGACTTCTGATAAAGTCCCGACCGCCACCGCCCAAGGCGTGATGTTGGGGGCGGCGCCCAAACAAAGCCCCAAGCTGTCCTTGATAGTTGTGCTGGACCGCTGCCGTATCGCGGCGACCGGCCGGACTTCGCCGATGATCAGCACGGGCCGGCGGCTTATGCCGGCTCTGTTGAAAATCGCCAAGGCATCAAAGGCCGACTCTGCCGGGTACTGCTGGGAAAAAACATCGGCGGATAATTATTACCAGCAACCACTAAAAAAGAACACGACCGCTGTTAACCATGCCGTCGGACACGCGGCCCGAGAAGATACCCTGATGCCCGACCTGATCGGGAAAAGTCTGCGCAAGGGCTTGCAGGCCCTGCAAAAGCACAATATCAGCCTCGAAATAATCGGCGCCGGCCGCATAGTTGCCCAGCACCCTCGGCCCGGCGTCGTTTTAAAGGGAAAAGAAATCTGCATGCTCAAACTCGGATTGCGTAAGTGATAACGGCAAAAGGAAAATTAATGGCGCAACAACCGACAACAAAGCGACCGACCAAAAAACTCGGCACGCTTTTACAAAACATAAGCCACCGGGTGCTGGTCGGTGGCGGTGAAATACCGATTTCAGGAATTACGGCAGACTCCCGCGCTGTTGAAAAGGGCGATCTCTTTGTCGCTGTCAGGGGAGTAACGACGGACGGTCACAAATATCTGCGTGATGCCATGGCAAAAGGCTGCGCGGCTGTACTGCTGGAAGACGAGCAGCAACTTCCGGATATAAACGATCCGCCGGCCGCGGTAATAGTCGAGGACAGCCGCAAGGCCCTGGGTTATGTCGCTGCCGCCTTTTACGATCATCCCGCCGAAAATCTGCGACTCATCGGCATTACCGGCACAAACGGCAAAACAACCACCTCATACCTGATAGAAGCCATGATCAAAAAAGCCGGCGGCCAACCGGGCGTGATCGGCACGGTCAACTACCGTTATAACGGCGTTGAATTGGCCGCGCCCTTCACAACCCCGGAAGCGCATATTCTGCAAGGTCTTCTCCGACAGATGGCGGATGCCGGGGTTACCCATGTCGTAATGGAGGTCTCTTCCCATGCCCTGGCGCAGGACCGTCTGGCAGGTCTTATGTTCGATGTCGCGATTTTTACGAATTTGAGCCGCGACCATCTGGATTTTCATATGGATCTGAATAGTTATTTTGCCAGCAAAAAAAGGCTGTTTCTTGACAAACTCAAAGACGACGGCCAGGCAGTGATCGTCGAAGAAAATTCCCCGGCGCCTAACCATCATTGCTGGGGCAAAAAATTAGCGAACGAACTTGCGGAAAGCCCTGGCCGGCCACGTCAAAAACCACGAAGGATCATTACCTGCGGCCTCGGCCGGGAATGCGCCGTCCAGGCAACGGAATTCATATGTAACCGCCAGGGGATCAAGGCGAAAATTCATACCCCCAAAGGCGATTTTCAACTCAAATCACCATTGCTCGGCGAATTCAATCTTAAAAACCTGCTGGCCGGCACGGGGGTCGGCATGGCATTACAATATGATTGCGATCTTATCAGGGCGGGTCTTTCGGAAACCTGCAAAATCCCCGGTCGCCTCGAACGTATAAATCCGGGTGATGATCCGGCTGTTTTTGTGGATTACGCCCATACGCCCGACGCATTGGAAAAAGTTCTGCAAACCCTGCGGCGTCTGGCGCCGGATCGTCTTATCTGCGTTTTCGGCTGCGGTGGCGACCGCGACGCCGGCAAACGGCCCATAATGGGTGAAACGGCAGGCAGGTTATGTGATATTGCCTTGGTAACTTCGGATAACCCGCGCACCGAACCGCCGGATAAAATTATGACGGAAATCGAGGAGGGCTTAAAACGCTCTCCCCTCAAAAGGCGGGAAACCGCCGCTTTTTTCCGCGACAAGACCGGTTATACCCTGATCAATTCCCGCCGACAGGCGATTAAAACCGCGGTGCGCAGCGCCCGTCGGGACGACATCGTCCTGATCAGCGGCAAAGGCCATGAATGCTATCAGATCATTAATACCGGCAAGATATTTTTCGACGACCGGCAGGAGACCCGCGCCGTCTTGCAAAAAAGACGAAACCCGGCATGGACCCTGGAGCAGGTCCTGTCGGCAACTGAAGGAAGACTTCTCAACAGGCAACCGGAATTTTGCCGTTTACACAATATCTCCACGGACTCGCGCACCATTGCCCCGGGCGATCTCTTCCTGTGCCTCACCGGTCCCCGTTTTGACGGCCTGGATTTTATGTCCGACGCCGTCGGTAAAGGCGCCGCCGCAATTATTGTTGACCGCCGACCGGCCATATTGCCCGTCGTACCTCTTATTCTTGTGTCCGACACACTCAAGGCCCTTGGCGACCTTGCCGCCTTTCGCCGTTCCCGCATGCAAAATCTGCAAGTTCTCGCCGTTACGGGCAGCACCGGGAAAACCACGGTTAAGGAAATGGCGGCCGCCATCATCGCTACAAAACACAAGGTTCTTAAAACCAGAGGCAATTACAACAATCTTATAGGCCTGCCCCTCTCCTTGCTGGCGGTGAATTCCGACCACGAGGCGGCAGTGCTGGAAATGGGGATGAATCGGCCCGGCGAGATAGCCCGTTTAACGGAAATCGCCGATCCGGACATCTCCTGCATAACCAATATTCAGGAGGCCCATCTGGAAGGGCTGGAGAATATAAAAGGCGTTGCCCGCGCCAAAGGTGAACTTTTCAGCGGCACCGGGAAATCCGGCGTACTTATAGTTAACAATGACGACCCCATGGTCCGGGCGCAAGCCGACGGTCGCGACCTTGCGAAAATTTCCTTCGGCCGGCGGCGGGGCGCCTTTGTGCGGGCCACTCATCTTCGCAGCCGCGGCATGGAAGGGATCTCCTTCACCCTTCATATCGGCGGCAAAAAAGAGAGGATTACCAGTAAAGCCGCGGGCGGACATAATGTTATGAACAGCCTGGCGGCAGCCGCTCTGGCTCATGCCCTGGGAATGACCATCAAGGAAATCGCCGCCGGTCTCGAACTCTTCAAGCCCGGCGCGAAACGTTCGCTTATCAAACGGCTTCCCGTCGGCCTGAATCTGATCGATGACTCGTATAATGCCAACCCCGCCTCGATGCTGGCCGGCCTTGAGACCCTGCATGAACTGAAAAAAAACCGCCGGGCAATGGCAATACTGGGCGACATGCTGGAACTGGGGACAAAAAGCGACGCCGCCCATCGAAATCTGGGAAAAACCGTTGCCGGATTTGCTATTGATTACCTGGCGGTCACGGGCGCATATGCCGCCGAAGTGGCGCAAGCGGCAAGGTCGACTGGAATGCCGCTGGAACATGCAAGAATCTTTACCCGGAAAGATGAAATCGTCGACTGGATCGGCCGACTCCTCAACGCGGGAAAACTTGCGGCCGACGACTGGCTCCTGGTCAAAGGATCACGCGGCATGCGAATGGAAACCATAGTCACGGCACTAAAAATGCTTGATTGATGGTAACTATTCAGCTGCACCCCATCTCGGAGTCTGCGCTTACCTCGTCCGTTTTG
>CAYWUR010000161.1:0-5065 GCA_964460745.1 uncultured Desulfobulbia bacterium
GTTTATTGAATAAATAAAAAAAATTATCTTAAATAAAATATAAATATATATTTTGTCAAGTATTTATTTAGACCCACCAAAAAACTTCTCCCCCACACTTCCAAAAAGCAGATCCAAAGTGCCGGTCATCACCATCAATGAAACAAAAAACCCGGCTATCCCAATTAAAAGCAAGGCCGTAAAAGTGCCTCCCGGCCCAAAATAACGCTCCGCCCAGCCGATATCACCCGTAAAATGTTTTACTTTTACCCGGTAAATCACCAAAAGCAAACTGAGGACTGCCCCGATTAAACCACCGATTATTTCCATAGTTATTTAGATTACATTCAGTAAAAAGATACTAAATTTTTAATGAAAAATAAACGGATTGCTCTGAAAAATTGCATCATTTAAAAGTTAAACAAAAAAACCCATCTGTATTGAGATAGGTTTTTGTGGTGGAGACTAAGGGAGTCGAACCCTTGACCTCCTGCGTGCAAAGCAGGCGCTCTAGCCAACTGAGCTAAGTCCCCATCATATCCCCTCTTTGTTGACTAGCCGATATTATCGAAACCGCTCTTTTTAGTCAACAAAAATACAAAATCATCATAAAAGGCATCAATACCTTCTGACAGTTCAATTTAATTTTTTGTTGACAACGAACTCTCGAAAGTATAGATTAGACCGCCAATTTTACTAAATGGCAATTTTATGCTGAAGAAAATAATTTTACTTTCCATTATCTGCGCCCTGACCTTTATGCTGACGCATAATGCAAAGGCAAAACTAAACACATGGGATTATAAAAATCCGTTCACAATCGCAGCCAAAACCGTACCAGTGTACAGCAGTCCGGATCTTAAAAGCCCGTCAAAATTTGTCATGACAGAGGGGATGACGGTTAATCCATTGCAAACTCTTCTGGAAAACGGAATCAGATGGTTTAGGTTAAACAGCCGGTACTGGCTCCCAGCCATCGAACCCATGGGAAAAGTAAATGTTCAGCAATCCCCTACTCACAGCACCTATATAAAAGATTTATACGGTATTCTGGATCAGCCACATCATTACGCGGTAAAACTCGTAAAAAGACCGGAAGCTAAAGGATGGATGGAAACGTATGAAAAAACCGACGATGGCTACAGGCTTAGACATATATACCCTATAACCTACCGGAAAGAAGGGCAAAAAACCCGTTATGGCGATTTAAAAAGCCCTGGGGGCAATGTGGTTAGGTATATGTACAGAACGCGTCGAAGCGGCATGAACGGATGGGACAAAAACGGAAATCCATTCGGAGTATACAAAATAAGCTACCCCATGCCCCATGACGCTCTGCCTCATCTGATGGCCGGCAGAATCACAGAGGCGCAGTACAACAAAATCCCCGCCATCAACTGGAAAGGCGAAGGAGAAAACCGAATGCTCTATCCCCATCCGCACAGCTATATGGGGGCTGACATCGTCCTCCATACCGCAAGGAAAGGTTCACGGGGCTGCCTGAATATCGAAAATGAACAGATGAGTTTTTTCTACCACGAAGACCTCGTCACCGAAAACGACAAAGAGATCATTCCTCTCGTGATTTACGATGAAGAGGTAATCGCTCCGCCTGTTGGCGATCTGTTCTGATCTGCCCGCTGTTAGCTAAAGTTAAAGAATTTAGCTTGTTATTAGGCGATAACGGATTATTTCAGAAAAGAGAAAACTTGACAATTCATCAAAAATAGTCATATTATAAACAGTTGCCTATGTGTATCTTTTTAGATTGCACACGGGCTGATCATTAATAATAAGGCCTGTTTCCTTGTTCACTCCGACCATGCACTTTTTTAAGGTGTATGTTTGAGTGAACAAGTTTTTCAACCTCTCACAGGAGTTTTACCATGAAAGCCACGAAAATCGCTTCCCTGCTTCTTTCTGCCTGCCTCTTTTTTGCCTGCGGCGGAACGCCGGCTGTCATTGCTGGCGATGCCGGTACTGATTCCGCGGATATGCAGATTTGCGCCCCCGGCAATTGCCTTCACGGCCAATGTCAGGGCGCAAAATGCGTCTGCGAAAACAGCTGGTTCGGTCCCGACTGCGAAACCAAGTTCGACACCTCCGGATACCTGGTGTCCGGAACCGTCTGCCCTAAGCAGGCAGAAACCTTCAAGGTCCCTGAGGGAAACCTCAAGGGGCTTGAAATCACCATCCCGAAAGGAGCCGTTCCTGCCTGTTCTATCGTTGTTGCCAAAAACGACGATAAGACACTACCTCCACTGAAGGATGGCACCATCCTAAAAGAGAAAATACTTACCATCCACGCGATCGATGCCAGCGAGCCCGTCAAAAACGGAAAGCTGAACACCGTACCACTCTCAGGTACGGCAAAATTCTTCTACCCCAACGGACGGTTTACCCTGCTCTACCTCAACGAGACAAGAAGCAGCCTTGAACCAATTCTGGGCTACGAGTTCATCTCTGAAAAAGACAATCAGGGAAACATCATCCGTGAAGGGGTGGTTGCCCGTACTGATCACTTTTCGAGCTTCGTTCCCGCGGATCACAAGCCCAACCTTGTAGCCAAGGCTTCAAAGTATCCGCAGGTACAGGACAAAAGAAGGGTGGAAATTGACCCGACCGGAACGACCGACGAAGCCAAGACATCGCTCTACATGCTCAAGTTCAGGGTCGAAAGCGCCTACCGGCCCTTTGCCCTCGAACCACCCGTATCCAACAAGGTCAATGCCTTTGACCTGACTGGCTTAAACGGCGGTCTGCAAACCCTGACCGTTTCGGTGACAGACCCGCAAAACAACAAGGCGGAAAAAAAGCTGACGGTCTTCATAGACCTCTGCTCCGGCGTCCAATGCGGCGCCGGCAAAGTCTGCCGCGAAGTTGACGGCATCTGTGCCCAGGCAACCAACCTGTGCGATCCCAATCCTTGCGGTGCGGGAACCTGCAGCGTGGTTCCGGGCAACGTAGTTGTCTGCTCCTGCAATTCCGACCGAATCGGGCAGCTTTGCGGCTTCCCGAACCTGTGCAAAAACCGTGACTGCAACAGCCGCGGAACCTGCGATCAGCTGACCGGCGAATGCGAATGTATCGCCGGCTGGACGGGAATGAACTGTGAGAAAAGCAACCTCTGTAACGGCGTTGTCTGCCAGAACGGAGGAAAATGCGATCGGGACACTGGGATCTGCACGTGCGACTACCAGTACCACGGGAACCTTTGCGAAAAGGTTAACCAGTGCTGGAGCCCGGGCTGTGACAAAAACAAAACCTGTGAAAAAGCGTTTTGCAGTAATCACGGCCTTTGCGACAAATCGACGGGCGCTTGCACTTGCGTAATCGACAAAACCGCCGGTGAAACCAAAAGCAAGTACACCGGCGCCAAGTGCGACCAGTGCGCATCCCATCGCTTTCAGAACTACCCCTCCTGCGACCCGATTCTGCCCTGCAACCTGCAGTGTCAGAACGGGAGCACCTGCAAATATGCCGGCGCCAAGCCGGTGTGCGCTTGCCTACCGGGCTATTCCGGCAACCTGTGCGAGACCAAAGACCTCTGCTACGGAGTCACGTGCCCCGCTCACGCAAACTGTGAAGCAAGCAAAGGAACCTGCGTCTGCGACAGTGGATTTGCTGCTCCCAACTGCGACAAGTGTGAAGCAGGATACGTCAATTTCCCCTTTTGTTTCCAGGACCTCTGCACTCCCAACCCATGTAAAAACGGAGGGACGTGCGCAATGGTGCAAGCACAGCCGAAATGCGGCTGTCCGCAAGGCTGGACCGGCGACTTCTGCGAGAAGGCTGATCTCTGCTTTGGGGTAAGCTGTCCCACCAACTCAGCCTGCACCAATGGCAAATGTGTCTGCAACCAGGGGTGGCTGCCACCAGACTGCAAGAACAAAGACCTCTGCATTGGGGTCACGTGCGGTCAGTACTCAAGCTGCATCCCGTTAACCGGCAAATGCCAGTGCTTCCCTGGTTACACTGGCGCCAACTGCGATTCGTGCGCTCCGGGGTACATCAACTACCCCAACTGCACGCTCGACTACTGTAACCCCGACCCGTGCAACGGGCACGGGAGTTGCAAGGATGGCAACTGCACCTGCACACCTCCCTGGACGGGAAAGTTCTGCGATCAATAACAATAAACAGGCCTTAAAAAGGCCCCGCCACTTCTTATGGCGGGGCCTTTAACCATTTAAACCTAAAAGCAACAAAGAAATCACCTCTCTCGTAATTTAAGATAAAAATGTAATCGCTCCGCCCATGGGCCAGTTATTAAGATAAACCGAGAAGCTTATTCACATTCTCTATCACCTGATCAATACCGTGCTCTGTTTTCATCATATAATACGATGGGCGGTCTTTGGTGACCTCCTTTAGAATTTCATCATCTGGTGAAAGGTTGGTGTAAAGGATAATGGGCACACGCTTACCCCACTGATCCTCTCTAAGTTTCTCCATCAGCTCCAAACCTCCTGCCTGAGGCATAGAAAGGTCAAGAATAATCAGATCAGGATGTTTTTCCAAAGCGGCAGCCAAACCCGCTTCACCGTCCTTGGCAACTTCAACATCAAAACCTTCTACTTCCAAACGATCTGCAATGATGCGCCGCATTGGAGCCTCATCTTCGACAACTAATATAGTCATGTCAATCAGTTAAATAAATATTCACAAAAAAACTATCATTTGAACTTACGAATTGGCAAGGTGACATAAAAAGTAGTCCCCTTATCAGCCACTGATTCAAAACGGATTGAACCTTTCAGATTTTTAAGAATCAATTTGGTGATATAAAGCCCCAGCCCATTCCCTTCAGGCGATACTTTTCTGCCATTAATAGCTCTGAACATCTTAGTAAAAATCCTTGATTGCTGATCCTTAGGAATACCGCAGCCTGTATCCGAAACCGAAATCACAATGACCTTCTTACCCGCCTTTTTCGCAGATTCAACCTTCAAATCCACCCGGCCTCCTTTGGGAGTATATTTGCAGGCATTTGTAATAAGATTACTGATAACAATCATCAGGCTATCAGGGTCTAAAAAGAGTTTAGGAAGTTTTGGTTCATAGGTCTGAACCAGCTTAATTTTTT
>CAYWUR010000162.1:0-5062 GCA_964460745.1 uncultured Desulfobulbia bacterium
TGCCCGGAAAAATTCACGGAACTGCCGTGGGTAAGATGGCCGCAATGCGCCAGATCCATGCCCAGTACCGCATCGCCGGGTTTAAGGGTGGCGAAATAGACAGCCATGTTGGCCTGGCTGCCGGAATGGGGTTGGACGTTGGCGTATTCAGCCTGGAAAATTTTCTTAACCCGCTCGACGGCCAGTGTTTCCACCTCGTCGGCATAATCGCAGCCGCCATAATAGCGCCGATGCGGGTAACCTTCGGCATACTTATTTGTAAAGATAGACCCCTGCGCCTCAAGGACCGCCTCGCTTACTATATTCTCCGAGGCGATAAGCTCCAGCTGATACATCTGCCGCTCAAATTCATATTTGATACAGCGACTGACTTCCGGGTCGACTTGCTCTAGAAACGACATAAAATAATCCTGAATCCATTTTCAAAACATATCTATACGACGCTGATGCCGGCCGCCGGCGAAATCGGCGGCAACCCAGGTCCGCACAATATCCAAGGCCAGACCGACGCCAAGCACCCTGCCTCCCAGACAGAGGACATTGGCGTTGTTATGTTCCCTGCTCATCCGGGCCGAGAAAGATTCGTGGCACAGGGCCGCCCGAATGCCCTGCCGCCGGTTGGCCGCCATGGACATGCCGATCCCGGTGCCGCAGACCAGAACACCTCGATCACATCGGCCGTTTTTAACCAGATCGCAGACCAGCCCGGCGTAGTCGGGATAATCAACGGACGCGGCGGAATTACAGCCCTGATCATCTATCTCATGCCCCAGTTCCCGCAGCAATTCGACAATCTGTTCTTTTAATTCAAACCCGCCATGATCGCAACCAATCGCCACCTTCAAATCCGCTCTCCTCTGCTCTTTTTAATGACGCCATCGTAACTACACGGGGCAGTGGCCTTATTTTCGCCAACCACCGTAACTGTAACTGCTTACAGGGTGCCGGAGATTTTCAGTATCTTTTCATCACCAACACCGCATTGGTGCCGCCGAACCCGAAGGAATTCGACATGGCCGCCCGGATCTTCATTTCTCTGGCTACATTCGGCACATAATCAAGGTCGCACTCATCCCCTGGATTTTCAAGATTAATAGTCGGCGGTATAATTCCGCGCTGCAGGGCCAGGGAGGTAAAAGCGGCTTCAATGCCGCCGGCGCCGCCCAGCATGTGGCCGGTCATCGACTTTGTCGAACTGACGGCCACCCTCTTCGCCTCCACACCGAAAACCTTCTTTATCGCCCGGGTTTCGCAGAGATCATTCAACGGCGTTGAGGTGCCATGCGCATTAATATAGTCAATATCCGCCGGCGCCAGGCCCGCGTCATCAAGAGCCGCCTGCATACAACGCGCGGCGCCCTCACCGTCCGCCGGCGGCGCCGCCATATGAAAAGCGTCACCGGTCAGCCCATAGCCGGCCACCTCGGCGTAAATCCGGGCGCCGCGCGCCAGGGCATGCTCCAGTTCCTCCAGGATCAACATCCCCGCCCCTTCCGCGACAATAAAACCGTCCCGATCCTTGTCAAAAGGGCGGGAAGCAGCAGCCGGGTCATCGTTGCGGCGGGACAATGCCTTCATGGAATCAAAACCGCCCACCGCCAACGAACAGACCACCGCTTCGCTGCCGCCGGTTATCGCCATATCGCAATTACCGCGACTGATCAACCCGAAGGCTTCCCCCACCGCGTGCGTACCGGCGGCGCAGGCGGTAGACACGGCAAGATTCGGACCCTTGGCGCCGTAAATAATGGAAATCTGCCCGCCGGACATATTGGGAATAACCATGGGAATAAAAAACGGCGTTATCCGTTTAGGCCCGCGCTCCAAGGCGATCTGGTGATACTTTTCTATGGTCGGCAAGCCGCCCATGCCGCAACCCGTAATCGTGCCGAGCCTGACGGGATCCTCTCCCGCCATATCAAGGCCGGAATCATCCAAGGCCATCCCCGCCGCCGCCACCGCATACTGAACAAAAAGCCCCAGATGTCTGGCGAGCTTCTTATCCATAAAATCCTCGGCCTGGAAGTCCTTAACTTCCGCGGCTATTTTCACGGCAAATTTACTCGTGTCAAATCTGGTGATTGGCCCGATCCCGCTTTTCCCCGCGCACAGGTTGCGCCAGGTCTTCTCAAGCCCTGTTCCCAACGGTGTCACCAACCCAATCCCGGTTACGACAACTCTTCTCTTCACCTCGATCTCCTTGTCACCGTTGCGGAAGATAAACGGCTCACCCTGTCCGGAACAATGTCACGTGAACAACCGCCGGCAGCCAGGTGTAAGAATCCGAGCGGCGGCTGGTTCAGCCGACGCCCTTGACATGTTCGATAGCATCCTTGACCGTTGTTATCTTTTCGGCCACCTCATCCGGAATCTCGATATCAAAAGCCTCTTCCATGGCCATAATCAACTCCACCAGGTCAAGAGAATCAGCACCGAGATCATCTACAAAAGAGGCATTCGGCACCACTTTATCTTTTTCCACGCTTAACTGTTCCACGATAATATCAATTACTTTATCTTCTGCCGACATGGTTGGTTCTCCTTACGTATTTGACGATTTCCCGCCATCCTGTAAATATCATTTTTCCTAAAAACTCACTATATCACGAAAGGCCGCATGGCACTCATCTATCTTGTCGCCACTTCGGCCGGTACTGCTGAACGTCCTACCCCGTAAACATACCGCCGTTGACATGGATTGTCTGTCCCGTCAAATACCTGGCATCTTCCGAGGCAAAAAAGGCAACGGCGCCCGCCACATCCCGGGCCTCGCCCAGAATCCCCAAGGGAATTTCCGCCAGGATCTTATCCTTGACAGCCTCGGGCAAACGGCTGGTCATATCCGTATCAATATAGCCGGGCGCCACGCCGTTAACGGTAATACCCCGTGACGCCAATTCACGGGCCGTTGATTTTATCAGTCCCGTCAGACCCGCTTTAGCCGCCGCATAATTTGCCTGCCCGGCGTTGCCGGTAAAACCGACAACCGAGGAAATAACAATAATCCGGCCCCAGCGTCTCTTCATCATTGGCCGGCACACCGCCTTAATACAGTTGAACGTTCCTTTAAGATTAACGTTCAGGACCAGATCCCAATCTTCTTCCTTCATGGTGGCAAGCAGTCCATCCCGCGTAATCCCGGCGTTGCCGACCATAATATCGATCCGGCCGCAGTCGGCCAATATCTTTTTAAAACCCTCGCGTACCGCCGCACTGTCGGCAACATCAAACTTGGCAAGCTGGGCGTCCCCGCCTCCCGCCTTGATCTCCGCCAGGGTTTTCTCCGCCGCATCCGACCGGCTTACGTAATTTATCAGCACTCTGGCTCCCATCTCCGCAAGCCGCAGACAAACCGCCCGACCGATTCCCCGGCTGCCGCCCGTTACCACCGCAACTTTTCCAGACAGACTCATCGTTTTTTCCTTTCTTCAATTTTTTTGATCATTACCGGCAGAATCTCAAATAGATCCCCGACGATTCCGTAAGTGGCAACATCAAAAATAGGGGCGTCGGCATCCTTGTTAATGGCGACTATCGACTCCGCGGACTGCATCCCGACCACATGCTGGATAGCACCGGAAATTCCGCAGGCAAAATATATTTTCGGACACAACGTCTTGCCGGTTTGCCCTACCTGGTGCGGGTAAGCAATCCAGCCGGAATCCACGGCGGCCCGTGAGGCGCCGACCGCGCCGCCCACCGCCTCGGCCAGTTCCCTGATCAAGGCGAAGCCTTTTTCGCTTTCAAGACCGCGGCCGCCGGCAACCACGGTGTCCGCCTCGGTAATATTAACCAGATCCCGCTCCTCCACTACACTGTTCAGGACCTTGACCCTGGATCGCAGGCTTGCCGCCCGCGGGACAACCGTAATGATTTCCCCCCGACGGGCCGCATCCGGCTGGTTGGCCTTCATAACCCTTGGCCGGACCGTGGCCATCTGCGGCCTGGTACGGGGGCAGACAATCGTTGCCATTATATTACCGCCGAAGGCCGGCCGTGTCTGCAACAGGGCGCCGTCTTCCTCGCGGATTGCCAGCGCGGTGCAGTCCGCGGTCAAGCCCGTTTTAAGGCTGTTGGCAACTTGCGGAATAAATGACCGACCGATAGCAGTAGCCCCGGCCAGAAAAATTTCCGGTTTATGCTCTCTTATCAGGTCCTCGACGATGCTGCCGTAAGAATCATCGGTAAAATGGAACAAAGCGGGGTCATCAACCTGAAAGACCTTATCGGCGCCGCCGGCAATCAGATCATCGGCGGCATCGCCCAATTCCGAACCCAGAAGCACCGCCGACAGAGGCACCCCCCGCTGTTCGGCAAGGCTCCGGCCGATGCCCAACAGCTCAAAACTGACCGGCGCAATACGCCCATGACGAAATTCAGCATACACCCATACGCCGCTCCAGCCGGACAAATCAACAGCGCCGGCTTGTTCCGGTCGTTCAATACGCAACGCGCCGGCTTCACAATTCTCAACACAGGAACCGCAGAGGGTGCAACTCTCATTTACCACCGGGCGGTCATCCACTAATTTAATAGCCCCGAAGGTGCAGATCTCTTCACAAACACCGCAACCAATACAGGCATCTAAATCTATATGTAACATGGCTTAACTAAAAAGCTCCAGCTTATCCAACAGTTGATCGACCTGTTCCGCTGCCGTACCGGTCAAAATGGCGCGTTCTCCCCGCGCGACCGGCGAAAAAACACGGACCACCTGGGTGGGAGAACCGGCCAAGCCTATATGTTCGGCTGCCGCGCCGATGTCAGCCGCCGACAGTGACGTTATCGCTATTTTTTTTGCCTTCATCTTGCCCTTAAGAGAAGGAACCCGCGGTTCATTTATTTCCTTGACCACTGTCAATAACGCCGGCAACGGCAATTCTACTTCATCATAGCCGTCATCCATCAAACGCTCCAGACGCATAACCCCATCCTCACTTGCCGAAATCTTCCGCGCGTAGGTTACATATGGGATATCAAGCTGCCGCGCCATGCCGGGACCAACCTGCGCGGTATCGCCGTCCACTGCCTGTTTACCGCAGATGATGAGATCAAACTCCCC
>CAYWUR010000163.1:0-5052 GCA_964460745.1 uncultured Desulfobulbia bacterium
AACGTCAGGATGGGATTTTATTAAAGGAAAAATACTGCCTGTGTTCAAAAAATCAGGGGCTGCCAGAAAATAAAGATGGAGGATGTGGCTTTGCAAGGTCTCCATATGTTTCAGAACAAGACGCAGTTTTCTGGTCTGGGGCGTAGGAGTGAAGGCAAAACAGTTTTCTACCGCCCGGATGCTGGCTAAGGTATGGCCGATTGAGCAGATACCGCAGATCCGGCCGCACAAGTAAGGGGCGTTCTCCCATCTTTTACCGACCAGTATGGCCTCGAAAAAACGGGGGGTCTCCACTACCTCCCAGCGAGCTTCCTCAAGCCTGCCGTTTTTTATTCTGATTAAGATATTGCCGTGCCCTTCAACCCGGCTCAGGTGTTTTATATTAATATCGCAGGAAATTTTCATTTTTTCCCTTTTTTATGGGCCGGGCGTTGTGAATCGCGGGTGAGGTCGCCCGTGAAGGAGGTGAATCCTCCAAAGCATTCCAGGCGGTCGAGAATCGTTTCATCATCAAAACCATGCTCACGCATTATGGTCAACAATCGTTCAATATTCGCCTCTTCAGCCGGCCCGCGGCATCCCCAGCAGCCTGATCTGTTGCTGGGACACCAGGAATCACAGCCCGCCCTGGTAATGGGGCCCAGGCAAGGTTCGCCCAAATCGAACAGGCATATATTTTCATTGGCCTTGCATTCCATGCAAACTGGGTATTTGGGATGAAAAATCGACCTGCCGAGCGCCAGGTTGGTAACGATTTTTTCCACCTCTTCTTTTTTGACGGGGCATCCATATATGTGCAGATCGACATCAACTATTGCCGCCAGTGCTTTTGTTTCCCCGCTTTCTATGGGATAAGAGCCGTATACCTCTTTTTTGACCCATTCGAGATCGTTGAAGCGATTCTTGAGTTGGTTGACCCCCCCGAAACAGGCACATGACCCGAAAGCGACCAGTATTTTTGCGTTGCGGCGTATGATCCGGAGTCGTTCTATCTCGTCGTCCCGCGTGACGCTGCCTTCGACAAAGGCAATGTCATAATCAGCCGATCGCTCGCTCATGCCTTCCCGAAAATTGACGATCTCCATGAGGCCGAGAAAGTCCAGTAACGTGGCTTCCTTGTTGAGGATCTGTAGCTGGCAGCCTTCACAGGATGTCAGTTCAAAAAAAGCCACCCTGGGACGGTTAATCGGCACGCCTAAATATTTTTGTTTTGCGGTCGTCATACCTCAAATCGCTTCCTTGAGATTAAGAATCGTCCAGTAATCAAAAACCGGGCCGGCTAGACACGTATAGGTCGAGCCGACATTACAACGGCAGCATTTTCCTCTGCCGCAATGCATACGCCGCTCCAGCGAAACAAATATTTTCTGCATGGGCAGGCCGGCCTTGGTAAGCATGTTGCAAACAAATTTGAACATTATCGGCGGGCCGCATACTATGGCCCAGGTATTCCGGCTGAGACCGCGGCCGGCGCTGTTGATGTATTCCTGGAGGATATTGGTGATGAGTCCCACCGGGCCTGACCAGGTTTCGTCCAGCTGCTCGACGATGATGTTGAGATTTATGTCGAATTTGCGCCACATTTCGTACATATAAGTGAACAGCAGTTCTTCCGGCTTTTTGGCGCCGTAAATAATGTCTACCTGTTCGTAATGACTTCTGTTTTCCAGCACGGCCAAAAGAGGCGCTCTAAGAGGGGCAATACCGAGGCCGCCCGCAATGAGGATAATGTTCTGGCCGGCCATTTTTTCTACAGGAAAGCTGGTGCCGAAGGGGCCGCTTATCCCGACCTGGGTGCCTCGTTCCACCCGGGCCAGAAAATTAGTGAGGTTCCCGACCCGGCGTATGCATAGCTCTATATCTCCGTGTCTGCTGGGGGATGAAGAAATTGAAAAAGGCGCTTCGCCGATGCCGGGTAGCTCAAGCATAACGAACTGGCCGGGCCGGAAGGTGAAACGTCGGCGTTCGTCGGGATCTCTTATCTGAATCTGATAGAGCTTTTCCGTTGCCGTCAATTTGTAGACATTGGTTATTTCAGCCGGGTAAGAGTATTCGAAACGGCCCGGCTTATTTTTGCCGTTTTTTGACCATTGGGCCATGATGTCAACGAACGGCAGTTTATCTTCCATGCCGGAGATCTCCTCTGACGCTGGCGATTACTTCAGGGACGGTTATATCGGCAAGACATGCCTCGCCGCAACGGCCGCAGCCTACACAAAGGGATTCTTCAAATGCCTCAACAAAACCCCGATGTTTATGGTAATAGCGATATTTAAGTCGAGTGTGGCTGGCCGGCCGAAAATTATGACCGCCTGCCACCTGGGAAAAATCCAACAGGTTGCAGGAATAAAGCTGCATGGTCTTTCCGGCGCTTTTTAAATCAAGGTCAACGGATTCTTCCACGCCGTAGCAATAACAAGTGGGACAGACATTGGCGCAGGTCCCGCACGATAAACATTTTTTGCCCCAGTCCTCCCAAACGGCCGATTGGAACTCCATGTCCAATATTTTGGTTAAATCAGTTGCATCCACCTGCGCCGTGAATTGTTCTCCTTTTTTCGCCGCTACCTCCATATATCTTTCATGATCTTTTTCTGCCGGGTCCCGGGTCTTTATCTGGTTGAGATAATTGAAGGCGGCGGCTGACAGGATTTCGACAAAGTATTCTTCTCCAAGATCGGTCAAAAACATGTCAAAGCCGTGCAGAGCCGTGTTGGTCCCCATTGAGCGGCAGAAACAAAATGGCTGGGGATGGCAGTCTAAGCCTATGATAAACGTATTTTGGCGTTTAGCGGCATAGTAAGGGTTGGGGTAAACGCTCTTGATCAAGACCTTGTCAAGTTTATTAAGGGCATTGATGTCGCAGGCGTGCATGCCGAAGAAAATATGCGGCTCGTAAATGTTGTAGTCTACGTCCTTTTGCCAGCCGTCTTTGTTAATTTTAAAGGTGCAGAGGTTTTCTCGGTATGGCAGGAAGAAACGTTTTCCGGAATGGCAGGTGGTTGTGTAGTCAAGCTGCAATTTGTTGAAATCACAGATAACTTCAAAAGAATAAATGGGTTGGCCTTCCAGGTTAGTACCTTTACGTACAGGGCCGACGATTTTGTTTGCCGCCATAATATCAAAGAGTTTTTCAATCTCTGTTTTTTTAAACACTTTGAATATCATGGCGCACCTATACAGATGGTTGGGGGAAGATAAAGCCGCCTGATGATCATGTATATTTTTGCATGGTGGTTCCTTCGCGCCGCAATGTCAAGATTTTTTTATTCAAGTGCATATTAACATAGAATTTTTGTCTGATTAGAGGTAAGAAGTATCGATTACTTTGATGAGTTACAGGGGGTACCCTGATCCGTGACGGCTTCGGGAATAAACCCTATGTGATCAGAAGATTAAAGAGGTGCCGTGATGATTTTTAAACGATTATTTTTTCTTACCTTCTTCTTGCTGCCGTTTTTCCCCGCTGCCGCAGAGGCCGGCGACATCCCGCCGGCGTTGTTGGGGACATGGGGCCAGCAGATATTGGGCCACCACAATGCCGGCGACACATGGCATACGGAAGCTGATAAGACAACCTTTAACAGTAACGGTACGGGAATAATTGAATACAAGTTCAACGACAATGGAGTCCGAACTTCCGGCACTGATAACTTTACCTATACGCTGGATTCAAATGCCGACGGCAGTTTTACTCTTTGGTCTACAAGTCAGGGGGAGACCGTTGCCGAGCCGTCAAGGTTTATCCTCGCCGACGACGGGAAGATGATAATCGGTGACGGCACGGACGACTCCGCCGGACAGGAGACGGAGATCCTTATAAAACTTGATACGACAAAGACATACACCAACGCCGATTTGAGCGGGACTTCCTACATGATCGGATATGAGCACGATGCTCAGGGCGGGGACAGGGGGTATTTCCGGGCTTCGTCACATATTGGATCTTCTGACGGCAATGGAACCATTTCTTTTACCGCCGGCAAGCTTAACGGCGACGGCACGCTACATGATGATGTCGGGGCCGTTCCCTATACCGTCAATCCTGACGGGTCGGTTGTCATATCCGGTACCGGCTATTTGAGCGATAAGCTTTTTATCCGGTCCAATCCGGACAGCCCCGGCGGGGGTAACGACTGGGAAAATGATTTTGCCATGGCGCAGGGAGACCGGGATTACACCACCGCCGACCTTGGGGGGACATGGGCCTTTTGCGGTTTCGGGGACCATGAAGGAACTAATTTCCGCGCCGAAATCGGCACCGTGACATGCGACAGCGCCGGCGGCTGCACCTATTCACTGAAAGCGCATCGGTCGGACGGTAGTGTCAGTTACATATTGGCGACCCAGACCTTGTCGGTCGCCGCCGACGGCAGCTTCGGCCTTTCTCTGCCCGGCGCAATATCCTACGCCGGGGCTATCGGTAACGACGGTAATACTATCATTATAAATATGAGTTTTGATCCGGACAATCTACGGGACAGAGACGTCCTCGTTGCCGTAAAATGCGCCGCCTGTTCGAATCTGGCCGCCACCGTACTCAATAATGCCGAGGAAACCGCGATCAGAGCAAATTTTGAAGACATGGTCACGGCCTCCAACAACTCGGATATCGGTTCATTCATGTCCTTTGTTTCAGAAAATTATATGAATGACGGCAAGGACAAGGCTGCTTTTCAAGCCGAAATTTCAGCAGACCTTGGGCCATCCCCGCTTGGCTATACCATGTATTCCATGACGGTCAACATTGCCGGTGATACGGCCACAACGGTCGTCGATTGGGCCGGCGACGGGACCGACACCTACCATTGGCTAAAGGAAACCGACGGCGTCTGGCGGGTTTACGGCAATCAGCAGAGTTCAGCATTGCCTGTCAAAGGGGATCTTAACGGCGACGGCAATGTGACCTTGGCCGATGCCGTCATGGCGCTGAAGATCGTGGACGGAATGGATGCCCCGGGGGTTACACTTGACGGGGATGTGAATAACGACGGCCGAATCGGTATGGCGGATGGCGCTTATATCATCCAGTATCTGGCCGGCCTGCGTAAC
>CAYWUR010000164.1:0-5044 GCA_964460745.1 uncultured Desulfobulbia bacterium
GCGCCTGCCTTGGGAGCAGGAGGTCGGAGGTTCAAATCCTCTCGCCCCGACCATCAGCATTAACTCTTTATATTACGAAAGCCCGGCGCCTTTCACATATTTGTCATATTTCTGTAGATATATTTCCGCCATGGTCAGGAAGGCGGTTACAATAAGCGGCCCGTAAATAATGCCGATGACGCCGAACACGCTCAAACCTCCCAAGATCGAAAGAAAGACAAGGAGGGTGTGCATCTTGACCTGTTCTCCCACCATCTTCGGCTTCAGTAGATATTCAACAAAAAAGGATATAAATACATAAATTATCAGCATGCCTATGGCGGCGGCCATGCTTCCCTTGAGAAATAAAACCAGCGCCGCCGGCAGCATAACCAGACTTATGCCGAAGATCGGCAGAAAAGCCAGAACCGCCATAATCCCGCCCCATAAAATCGGCGAATTCAAATCGAAAACCGCAAAAATCAAACCGCCAAGCACCCCTTGGATCAAACCACAGATGCCATTGCCAACCAGAATGGCGCCGGCAATTTCTTCAAATTTATTAATTAGCTGACGCTCCTGATCGTCTGGTAAAGGAGAAAGGCGCAGGATAAAGCCTATGAACAGCTCATGATCAATCAACAGGAAGAAAATGACCAGCACCATCATAAAAAAGTTAAAGACAAAGCTCATGATGTTGGCGGCCCAGGCGCTGGCCTGATTATAAAGAAAAAGGCCCACTATTTTTGCAAGACCGGAAAGGGCGTTGCTGATGCTTTGCGGTTCAAGTTCCAGTCCGAAGCCGGCCAGCAGTTCATGAACCCGGCCGAGCGCCGTGCTTCCCTGGAGCAATTCTTTTAATTTGACGCCTATGTTGGCGCCCTTCCCCAGCTGATAAAGGCCAAAGGCCTCCCTTGACAAGGCGCCGACAAAAAACATGAGCGGCACAAACACCAGAATTACAATCAAGGCGCAGGTCAGGAATGAAGCGAAAGAAGAGGAGCATTTTTTATTTAAAAATAGAAAAACCGGCCGAAAAAGTCCGGTTAACAGGAACGACAGGATAAGGATCGATAAAAAAGGCCACAGCAATCTGCCTATCGCAAAAATCGAGACAATAAAAAGAAAAAGAAAGTATCTTAATACCATCGGACTAGGTGCTTTTACTTCCCGCCCGTTTGGCTCATCTTTCATCCCGAATGCCTCCGTTAACATTAACCGCGGTTGTTTGATGAATCTGACCCGGCGCTGGAGTAAAAAGTCCAGGACGGACTTTTTGCGACGCCATCAATATTTGTTGCATTTTCACCGGACCGTGGTTATAGGCTAGTTGTCGGATAATATCCGGCGGTCTGCTTATGCTGCTGCAAAGCATAAATGTAAAAACCATGTAAAAGCAAGGAGAAAAAGGTTAATGGAGTTCCGGTTGGAAAAAATTGCAGAGACCGAGCTTAAGTCCAAGCCAAACGAAGAAAGGCTGGGCTTCGGCCGATTCTTTACCGATTATATGTTAGTAATGAGTTATGAGGCGGGGCGAGGCTGGTGTGACGGCGTTATCAAGAAATACCAAAATTTTTCTTTGGATCCCGCGGCCATGGCCTTGCATTACGGCCAAGCGATTTTTGAGGGTTTAAAAGCCTATCGCGGCAAGGACAACCGGATTTTTCTTTTCAGACCGACCGATAATTTAAAACGCATGAATATTTCCGCCACACGGATGTGCATGCCCACCATCCCGGTGGAAGATGTTCTGGAAGGCTTGAAAATCATGCTGCGGCTAGAGCGTGCCTGGATTCCCGAAGCGGAGGGCGCCACCTTATATATTCGTCCCACCATGATTGCCACGGAAGCAGGTCTTGGCGTCAGGCCCGCCAACCGATATTTATTCTATATCATTACCAGCCCGGTCGGGGCTTATTATCCGGAGGGCTTCAACCCGGTCAAAATTTATGTTACGGATAAGTATGTGCGGGCGGTGCCGGGTGGCGTCGGGCATGTCAAAACAGCGGGCAACTATGCGGCGAGCATCATGGCGGCGGTTGAAGCGCAGCAATGCGGCTACACCCAGGTGTTGTGGCTTGACGCCGTAAAAAGAAACAACGTAGAAGAAGTCGGCACCATGAACATCTTTTTCCTGATTAACGATGAACTGATTACGCCGCCGCTGTCCGGCAGCATTCTGCCCGGCATCACCAGAGATTCCGTTCTCCGTTTAACCAGGGACTGGGGCCTAGATGTCGTTGAAAGGCAAATCTCGATAGATGAAGTCATGGCGGCCGGCGGGGATAACAGCCTGAAAGAGATATTCGGTACCGGCACCGCCGCTGTTATCTCGCCGGTCGGCGCCCTCTATTATAGAGGGGAAACATGTCAGGTTAACAACGGCAAGACCGGCACGCTCGCCCAGAGACTCTTCGACGAAATCCAGGCCATCCAGAACGGTTACAAGGAAGATCCTTACGGCTGGACAATGGCCGTTTGAAAAGGAAACGATTTCCCCCCAATCCTTACGCAATCACAGGCGTCGGAGCTGTTCGTGAGTAAAGCGGTCGGCCCGTCTTCTTTTTTTTTCAGGCCCCCTTGATTTTTCAAATACCCGTCACTATTGTATCGCACATCTTGGGTCAGCGGCTATCCTGAAACAGATTTTCGATCCAGAGGCGAACCATGGTGAAAAGTACCAGATCGTGGAATCGATTTCATGGATAGCAATTATTAAAAATAAAAAACAACAAAATATTCGGAGGCTTTTATGAAAATTCGTCCCTTGAATGACCGTATTCTGGTCAAAAGACTGGAGGAAGAGGAAACAACAAAAGGTGGTATAATTATTCCCGACACCGCCAAGGAAAAACCGGCCGAGGGCAAAATTGTCGCTGTCGGCAAGGGCAAGGTAAGTGACAAGGGAGAACGAGTCCCCATGGAGGTAAAAGAAGGCGATCGTGTTCTCTTTAGTAAATATGGCGGCACCGACGTTAAACTGGATGGCGAGGAATATCTCATTATGCGCCAGGATGATATTCTGGGAATCATTGAAAAATGATGGACAAGTAACAAATATAGCCGATGGCTAAGTAAGAATTTCGATATATAAGGAGAAAGACAACATGGCAGGAAAAGATATTATCTATGGAGTAAAAGCGCGTGAATCTATTTTGAAAGGGGTTAACAAATTGGCGAACGCCGTCAAGGTTACTCTTGGCCCGAAAGGCCGGAACGTTCTTCTTGACAAATCATTCGGCGCACCGACCATAACCAAGGATGGTGTTACCGTTGCCAAAGACATCGAGTTGAAAGACAAATTTGAAAACATGGGCGCGCAGATGGTGAAAGAGGTTGCTTCCAAAACCAGCGACGTTGCCGGTGACGGCACCACCACCGCAACTATTCTGGCGCAGAGCATATATCGCGAGGGTACGCGATTGGTGGCTGCGGGCAGTAATCCCATGGAAATTAAACGCGGCATCGATCAGAGCGTTGGGGCAATTATCAAGGAACTTGCCCAAATTGCCAAGCCCACCAAGGAACAGAAAGAAATCGCCCAGGTTGGCACTATATCAGCCAACAACGACCCGACCATCGGCAACATCATCGCCGAGGCCATGGATAAGGTCGGCAAGGAAGGCGTCATAACCGTTGAAGAGGCCAAGTCCATGGAAACTTCCCTGGACGTCGTGGAAGGCATGCAGTTTGATCGCGGCTATCTTTCCCCCTATTTTGTTACGGATCCGGAAAAGATGGAAGTAAACATGGAAGATCCGTATATCCTGATCAACGAAAAAAAGATCAGCAGCATGAAAGATCTGCTTCCCATCCTCGAGCAGATCGCCAAGATGGGCAAGCCGCTGGTCATTATTGCCGAAGACGTTGACGGCGAGGCATTGGCAACATTGGTGGTCAACAAGCTGCGCGGTACCTTGAACGTATCCGCCGTAAAGGCGCCCGGCTTTGGCGACAGAAGAAAAGCCATGCTGGAAGATATCGCTATTCTCACCGGCGGGCAGGTAATCACCGAAGATCTTGGCATCAAGCTTGAGAATATCACGGTGAACGATCTCGGCGTCGCCAAACGCATTGTTATCGATAAAGACAATACCACCATTATAGACGGCGCCGGCGACAAGGCTAAACTGGAAGGACGGGTAAAACAGATTCGTACCCAGATCGAGGACTCTACTTCGGATTACGACCGGGAAAAATTGCAGGAGCGTCTTGCCAAGCTGATCGGCGGCGTGGCAGTGATCAACGTCGGGGCAGCTACGGAAATTGAGATGAAGGAAAAGAAGGCCCGCGTGGAAGACGCATTGAATGCCACCCGCGCTGCCGTTGAAGAAGGCATCGTGCCCGGCGGCGGCGTTGCTTATCTGCGCTGTCTGCAAGGACTTGATAAACTTAAACTTTCCGGTGACCAGAAACTTGGCGGCAATATTATCAGGCGGGCCCTGGAAGAACCGGTTCGGCAAATTGCCAACAACGCTGGCCGGGAAGGCTCTGTTGTCGTCGATCACGTCAAGGGGCTTAAAGGCGCCGATGGTTTTAATGCTGATAACGAGAATTATGAAGATCTTATCAAAGCCGGTGTTATCGACCCCGCCAAGGTAACACGTTTTGCCTTGCAAAACGCGGCCAGCGTCTCCGGACTGCTGCTGACCACGGAATGTATGATAACCGATGCGCCCGAGGACGAAAAAGCCGGCGCACCCGCTATGCCTCCTGGCGGCATGGGAGGTATGGGCGGCATGGGTGGCATGGGCGGCATGATGTAAACCATGTAACAACTATGCGATAAAGCGGAAATATGCTGCCGCATGGCGTGCAATCCGCTTATTAAGGAGTTTCTTCCATAAGTAACGCCAAGGTGTTATTCCGGAAGGAACTCCTTTTCTTTTCCTGTGGTCGCGCTGGAGTCTGCTAAGCATTGACGCTGACGCCGGCGGATTTTCTGGTTGACAATTCAGCGCGGATCAGACATATTTGACCGGATAAACACCTTCGGCGATGTAGCTCAGATGGTTAGAGCATACGGCTCATATCCGTAGTGTCCGGGGTTCAAGTCCCTGCATCG
>CAYWUR010000165.1:0-5036 GCA_964460745.1 uncultured Desulfobulbia bacterium
AAAATCTACATTTTCAAACCGGCGTTTTTGGGCCTTTTCACGCCGCCGCTGACACCGGCTGCTTCCATTCAAGTACTTTTCTTTTCATACGCCAGCCATTCTTCTCTGCTCAGCCCATAGGCAACACAATTTGCCGAGTCCAGGGAAGCAATGGCTTCCCGAATTTCCCGGACGAGAAATTTTTCTTTGTCAATCCCATGCCTGTCAAGGTATTCACCGTCATGATCGGATATGACAAGAGTGTCGGTCAGTTCAGCAACAATTTCTTGTACGGAAAAGGTTGGATAGGCCTGGATATACCGTCGCAGTCCTGTTCTGATGGCTGAGCGGAAGATCAGGGTCTCCCTGGCGCTGGTTCGGATGACATCGGCTTTGTCCTTGTATCTGTCGATCGACTTCAGATACCCTTCAATATATGCCTGTTTCAGGGGTTCGATCCGGCGCAGTTCGTAAAAGGTGAGCAGACCCCGAATGTAGTCGCTCTTTTTCATTGTAATAAAAGAGAGCGGGAAGAGATGCTTTTTCAATAATGGAATATTGGCTGCCAGACGGGCGGTGCGTTTGTTTACATCCCAGAACGGCTGAAGGTAGGAAAGAAAAACCAGAAGAAACAGAGACTGTTCAAAAGGGTTTTCAATCCGTCCGGCAATATCGAGGACGCGAAGCAGTTCCTCTTCAAGCTGAAAGCGGTTATCAAGAGGGGTGTAAGATGAGCCGCCAATGCCGACGGCAACATCGCGCATCGCGCCCACATAGCGCCGCTGGATTAAATCAACGGAAAGCAGGGCGTGAAGTTCCCTGATAGTGGCGGGCGTTAATTCAAGGGATCCGATGTTATCAAAAAGATAGCTGATACAATTCCGGTGGTTGAGTACCATGATGGTTTCTTCCTCGGTTTTACCGGAAGCAGGTTCGCCAAGCTCAATCAGGGCCTGGGTGTCGGCATAGGTGTAAGTGTTTCCCTCGAGTCTGGAAGAGGCATAGGAGAGGTCAACCACCAGTTTCAGGTAGAGATTTTTCAGATAGGTTGAAGCGTCTTCGATGATAAACTCGCTGTTGCGGGCCAACAGGGCAAGCTCCTGTCTGGTAAAAAAGCCCTCCCCCTCCGGTTCATAGCGATCAAGCAGAGAAAAATCATAACCCTTGGCCGGTCTTTCAGTGGGCGGCAAGTCAAAATAGGCATGCAGATCATCACGAAGATAGACCGTGCCGCGGCCGCGGCCCTGCCGGAGGAGGATACCGGCCGCCACCAGTTTGTTAATATGCCGCACCACGGTGGTTTTTTCCACGACAATGCCGTGGATGGCCAGGCCATCCTCGATTATCTTGCGGCCGGCCTTGTTATGGTGATCGATTATGTTCAGAATATGATTTTCGATAATTGATAATTTCATTGACTTTTCAGGCCCTCTGTCCGAAATATCTACTCAAAAACGTCGATGTTGCGAGCAGCTTTAATCATCCCGTTTAGTCCTTTGAGCTGTAGAGGGCCTTATCCAGCTCCGCCTGGTTACATCTATTGTTCAACGAAAAATGCAACGATACTTTCCCACTCAGCTTGACAGCAGGCTGTGTGCAAAGAATAAAATAGCAAAAAGGCCATGGTTGTACAACGAAAAATGCAACGAAAAGCTGAACAGTTACTTATTTACTAACACTTTGCTTAATGGAATATAAACCAAAGCACTTTTCCCAGGGCTATCTTTTGTTGTTACATCAGCCGGAGACCTTGGCTGTAAAATACTTGATTTCTTCGATCTGATGGTGAGGTTGCAGCAGCAAGTGAAACGAGTTTTTTAAAATCGAGCCATTTATACGGAGTATTTTTAACTGCTCGAAAATAAAAGTTAAAGTCAACAAAAACGTGGTCCCCTATTTTTCTGGTGCGTTTCTCGGCATGAGATTAATATAATCCGACTTGAAAAAAGAAGGCAATAGCTAATACCTCATACTTGCATATTTTGAAAGTATAAGGTATTTTGCTAAGCATGCAGACACTTACGGATACGCTTATCAGACAGGGGCTGGCCAATCGGTTTCTTACCGTCTCCCAGCTGAAGCGTTTGACCGGAGAAGGTTTGCAGCGCCGTTACGGCCTTGTTAACCGTGCGGTGAAGGCAGGTGAACTGCTCCGTCTTCAGCGGGGTTTATATGTACTTGCCAACCGTTACCGTGATGCCCCCTGTCATCCCTTTGCCGTGGCCCAGGCCCTTGCTCCGGGAAGTTATGTCTCTTTTGAAACGGCGTTGACCTTTCACGGATGGATTCCGGAATATACGGTGACTACCGCATGTGTTGTCCCCGGCCGGAAATCCAGGAATTATGAGCATGAAAGCATGGGCCGTTGTACCTTCCACCCGCTGGCTGTTCGGTGCGGTTTTTTTCTTGAACTGGTGAACAGGTACCGGATTGACGGTCAGACGATGCTGGTGGCTGACCCCCTCAGAGCAGTGTTGGATCTTGTCTGTCTGCGCAAGGTGTCATGGCAGGGAATAATGTGGCTCATTGAAGGATTACGTATTGATCCGGATACACTGAGGACTGTGCCTGCCGATGATTTCAGAATTCTTGAGCAGGTATATAAGCATAAGAGAGTGAGGGTTTTCCTTACTGCACTACGACGGGAATTGTCCATTGATTAAATTGATTCAGGAAAAATTAGCCGCTTACGGTGCAGTAAATCAGCTTGAAGAAGAGCAGGCTGTAAAAGAAATTCTTCAGGAAATCGCCCTGTATGGTTTATGGCGGGCGGGTTTTTTTGAGCATGCTGCTTTTCAGGGTGGAACCAGTCTGCGCATTCTCCATCAAATGGCACGTTTTTCCGAAGATCTTGATTTCATACTGAAGTCTCCTGATCCGCATTTTTCCTGGGCCCCCTATCTTGACGGCATGCTGGCGTGTTGTAATGAGTTCGGACTGCGGACGGAAGTTTTGGAAAAGAACAGGATGGATAAACGAATACAACGGGCAGTGCTTAAAGATAATTCAATCAGCAGCCAGCTTAACCTTTCGTTCTACAGAGGTGTGCGTCACCGGCGGCAGAAAATAAAGCTTGAACTCGACATTGATCCGCCGGACAGCTCTAATTTTGCATACAGTTACCTCGACTTTCCATTGGATTTCGAGGTCTGTCACCAGGACCTTGCCAGTAATTTTTCTTTGAAAATTCATGCGGTTCTCTGTAGGCCATACCTGAAGGGAAGGGATTGGTATGATTTTAACTGGTACATAAGGCGCAACATTTCGCCAAATCTTGCCCACCTTCAGGCTGCCCTGAAGCAGTGGGGCCCGTGGCAGGGAGATGATGTATTGGTTGATATGAAGTGGCTGCGGCATGCCCTGGCTGACAAGATCTCGGTGATCAACTGGAAAGAGGCTGCCGCGGATGTTGAAAGGTTTCTTGATCCGGTAGAGCAGAAAAGTTTAGCCCTTTGGGATGAAAGATTTTTCATGGATAAAATTCGAAAAATCGGGCTGTTGTTCAGAGATAATCACGATGTTTCATGAAGCGGTCGAAAACCTGTCGAAGCCTAGGGGGAACAAGCATCGATGAGAAACACAACTTGAAAAAAGAAGGCAATAGCTAAATAGCAAAGAACGTCCCCAACGCAGTTCTGGTAACCGCTGGTTTGGTGATGGTCGTTTTGACCTCGATCCGGCGCCCGATTGACAACAATACAATTTTCCTGTAAATTATACGTCTATGTGCGATAATATACAGCGATATCGTTTTTTAGAAAACATGTTCCCGCAAGCTACCCGGAAAAGGCTGGTTCTCTTATCCGGCGCGAGGCAAACCGGCAAGACCACTCTGCTCAAGTATCTGCTGCCGGATATACGCTACATAAATCTTGATGCGCCCGAAAACCGCGAACTTCTGCGTGGTATTCCTTCAGCCTCCTGGGCCGATGATATCGGTAACGCCATTATCGACGAGGCCCAGAAGGAACCGGTTGTTTTTGAGAAGACAAAATATGCCTGGGATGAGGGCGGCATCACCTTTACCGTTCTCTCCGGCTCCAGTCAGATTCTCTTGTTGAAGAAAATCAGGGAATCTCTGGCGGGAAGAGTGTCGATCTATGAACTCTGGCCTCTGATGATGAGCGAAGTGCATCAAAAAAGAGGAAACGCCCCTGGAAGAATTCCGGTTATAGACCTCATTTTCGACGCCCGGCGCCTGGGAGACATTATGGGGCGCCTCCCGTCGATCCTGTTGGGTGATGAACAAATCGCCGGAAAAAAGGCGGAAAAATACATCTTACAATGGGGCGGCATGCCGGCGCTGTTGGACCTTACGGATAAAGAGCGCTGGAAGTGGCTCAAGGATTACGAGTACACCTATCTTCAACGAGATCTCGGCGACCTGGCGCGCCTGTCCGACCTTGCGCCGTTCACAAAATTTCAACGTCTTGCCGCCTTACGGTCAGGGCAACTGCTTAATTATTCCGAACTGGCCAGAGACGCCGCCCTGAGTGTAGACACCGCCCGGCGATACCTGGAATACCTGCGTCTTTCTTATCAGGTCATTCTCCTGCAGCCTTTTTATAAAAATCTTACCAGCTCGCTGGTCAAAACGCCGAAACTTTACTGGCTGGATATCGGCCTGCTCAGAAGATTATCCGGTTTCACGGGCGAAATCACAGGCGCGTTGTATGAAACCATGGTGGTAGGCGAGATCTTCAAATGGATAAAAACTCTTCAAAAGGATGCGGAGCTTTATTTTTATCGAACCCGTTCCGGTCTTGAGCTGGACCTGCTTGTTCAGACGGAGAGAGGGTTATTCGGCATTGAAATCAAACAGCGCGACACCGTGGCCATGGTGGACACCAGGGCAATGCGGGAGATAGCCGAACACCTCGGCGATAAATGGCTTGGCGGCATGGTCGTTTATCGCGGCGACAAAATTGAAAAAATCCGCGAACCGGATATCTGGGCGGTGCCGTCCTACAGACTTTTTGCCTGACGCCTGAATATCCGCCCCACACCCTGGCAATTGAAATATTTTTGCTTGAAATCGAAAATTTTATACGAAAAAA
>CAYWUR010000166.1:0-4976 GCA_964460745.1 uncultured Desulfobulbia bacterium
CCGACGAGGTAGAAACACTGGCCGTCGAGCGGGTTAAGAAAATTTTCCAGGCTGAACACGCCAACGTCCAGCCCCATTCCGGCAGCCAGGCCAACATGGCTGTCTATTTCGCCACCCTGAAACCCGGCGATGCGGTACTGGGCATGGATCTGGCGCATGGCGGCCATCTTACCCACGGCAGTTCCGTGAATTTTTCCGGGCAATTTTACAACTTTGTCTCATACGGGGTTGATCGCGAGTCCGAGCAGATCGATATGGCCGAGGTTGAGCGGCTGGCCCGTAAGCACCGCCCTAAAATGATCGTGGCCGGCGCGAGCGCCTATCCGCGGCTGATAGATTTTAAGAAATTCAGGGATATCGCCGAGGAGGTCGGCGCCCTCTTTATGGTGGATATGGCGCATATCGCCGGTTTGATTGCCGCCGGGCTGCACCCGTCGCCGATTCCCTATGCCGATTTTGTCACGTCCACCACCCACAAGACTTTACGGGGCCCGCGCGGCGGGTTGATACTCGCCAAGGGAAAGTACGGCAAAATTCTCGACAGCAAGATATTCCCCGGCATCCAGGGCGGTCCTCTCGTACACGTCATTGCCGCCAAGGCCGTCAGTTTTAAGGAAGCAATGACCGAGAAGTTCATGGCTGATCAGCGGCAGATTGTCAAAAATGCGCAGGTCCTGGCCGATAAGCTCACAGGCTATGGCTTTCGTCTTGTCTCCGGCGGTACGGACAACCATCTTCTCCTGGTGGATCTGTCAAGCAAGGAGATTACCGGTAAGGATGCCGAGAAAGTTCTTGAGGATGCCGGTCTCACCGTAAATAAAAACGCAATCCCCTTTGATACTGAAAGCCGTTTTGTGACCAGCGGCATAAGGGTCGGCACGCCGGCGGTTACCTCCCGCGGTCTTAAGGAAGCGGAGATGGAACAGATTGCCGAGTGGATACACCGGGCTATTGCCTTCCGGCACAGCAAGGATAAACTGGCCCGGATCAGGCTTGAGGTCAGGGATATGTGTGAGCGGTTCCCGATTTATCCGCATTTCGCGAGGGGTGATGAGTAAGTTCGAACGGCCCTCCTGGAATGAGTATTTCATGGATATCGCCGAGTTGGTGGCCAAACGCGCCACTTGCCTGCGAAGACAGGTGGGAGCTGTTATCGTCCGGGATAAAAGGATCATCACAACCGGCTACAACGGCGCGCCCGCCAATATCCGGCATTGCCTGGATATTGGTTGTATTCGGGAGGAAAAGGGAATTCCGTCGGGAGAACGGCATGAATTGTGCCGCGGCCTTCATGCTGAACAAAATGCCATTATTCAGGCCGCCCTGTATGGTGTCAGCGTGGAAGGCGCCGTCTTGTACTGCACGAACCTGCCCTGTGCCATCTGCACTAAGATGTTGATTAATTCCCGGATCGTTGATATTTATTATAAAGAAGGATATCCTGATTCCCTTTCCGCCGCGCTGCTGTCTGAAGCGGATGTTAATCTTCATCAACTCACCGGCGCATAACCTCAATATAAAGCGTGAATTATGAAATGTCCCTATTGCGGTCACCTGGAAAACAAGGTTGTTGATTCCCGTCTTAACAAGGACTATACCATAACCCGCCGCCGGCGGTCGTGTGATTCGTGTGGCCGACGCTTTACTACTTATGAGCGACTTGAGGTGATGATGCCGATGTTGGTCAAGAAGGATGGCCGGCGCGAGGCCTGGGATCGTCACAAGGTTGTGGAAGGCCTGCAAAAGGCCTGCGAGAAACGGCCGATAAGCATGACCGAGATTGATGAGTTTGTCGATTCCCTGGAGCGAAAATTACAGGATGTCGGTGAAAGGGAGGTGCCCACCAGGCAGGTGGGTGAATGGGTGATGGAAGGCCTGGCCGATATGGACGATGTTGCCTATGTGCGGTTTGCGTCGGTTTATCGGCAGTTCAAGGATCTGAATGAATTTATGGATGAGTTGAAAACCGTGCTTGGCGCCAGGAAAGAAGAGGGTGCTTGAAGCTGATATCGATTTTATGCGGCTGGCCTTGCGTGAGGCCAAAAAAGGGGTAGGTCGAACGTCTCCCAATCCAGCGGTCGGCGCGGTGGTAGTCAGGGCCGGCCGGGTGGTCGGCAAGGGCTTTCACCGGCGGGCCGGGACGCCGCATGCCGAGGTCAATGCCTTAAGGGCTGCCGGCGTCATGGCTCGCGGCGCCGATCTTTATGTAACCCTGGAACCGTGCAATCATACCGGCAGGACTCCTCCCTGTACGCAGGCTGTCCTGCAAAGCGGCATCAAGAGGGTGGTGGTGGGCATGACCGACCCGAATCCCGGTGTTACCGGCAAGGGTTGTGAATATCTTGCCGCGCAAGGCCTTGAGGTGACCGCCGGCATCCTGTCCGATGAATGCCGTGATATTAATCTCCCTTTTATCAAATATATAACAACCGGGCTGCCGTGGGTAATCATGAAGGCCGGGATGAGCCTGGACGGCAGGATAGCCGCCGTGGCCGGCAAGAGCGGCTGGATCACCAATGAACAGTCGCGGCGTTGCGGCCATCGGCTCCGGGACCGGGTGGACGCGATTCTGGTGGGCGCCGGCACGGCCTTGATCGATGATCCTTCCCTCACCACCCGCCTGCCCGGCCGGGCCGGGACGCTGCGCGGCCGCGATCCCTTGCGGGTGGTGCTTGATACCCGGCTCAGCTTGCCGCCGACCGCCGGGATGCTGCGGCGGAACTCGGCGGCAGGGACCTGGATTTTCTGCCGGCCGGACCCGGACGATAATAAGAGGCGGCGGCTGGAAGATGCCGGCGCCAGGATCGAGCCGGTTAACCTTGCCGCCAACGGCCGCCTGGACCTGCGAAGTGTGTTGGCCCGGCTCGGGGCGGCCCAGGTAACTTCTTTGCTGGTGGAAGGCGGCGGCGCTGTTCACGGCGCGTTTCTACAGGCCGATCTGGTGGATCAGGCCGCTCTCTTTGTCGCGCCGCTGTTTCTTGGTGACGCCGCCGTGCCGGTGGCCGGTTTTAGCGGCGTTGCCGAAACCGGCGGGAAGCGGCGGCTTAAAATTATCCGGACCCGCCGGCTGGGCGGCGACATATACATAGAAGGCAGATTCGTTTTATAAAAGGAACCATGATCATGGCTAAACCTGTTTCAAAAATAGTCAACAATTTTATCGCCGGCATTATTGAAGAAGATCTGCGGGCCAACAAGAACGAAGGCCGGGTCGTGACCCGTTTCCCGCCCGAGCCGAACGGTTATCTTCATATAGGGCACGCCAAATCAATCTGCCTGAATTTCGGCCTGGCCGGCCGGTATAACGGCGTCTGCCATCTACGGTTCGATGACACCAATCCCGGCAGGGAAGATATCGAATATATTGAATCGATCCAGGATGACGTGCGATGGCTGGGTTTTGACTGGGGGGCGCATCTTTATTACGCCTCTGATTATTTTGAGCAGCTGTACGATTATGCCGTGCGGTTGATAAAAAAGGGCAAGGCGTATGTCTGTAGCCTCAGCCCCGAGGAAATCAGGGAATACCGCGGCGCCTTGACGGAGCCCGGCCGGGAGAGTCCTTACCGGACGCGCGACGTGGCCGAGAACCTTGATCTCTTTGCCCGCATGCGGGCCGGTGAATTCGCGGACGGCGCCCATGTGCTGCGCGCTAAAATCGATATGAGTTCCGGCAATCTGAATATGCGGGATCCTGTTATTTATCGTATTTTGCGGATAACACACCATCGGACCGGCGACAAATGGTGTATTTATCCCATGTACGATTTTACCCATTGCCTGTCCGATTCGATAGAGCGGATAACGCATTCCATCTGCACGCTTGAGTTTGAGGATCACCGGCCGCTGTATGACTGGGTGCTGGATGAATTGCCGGTTGCCTGTCATCCCCAACAGATAGAGTTCGCGCGTCTTAATCTCTCTTATACCGTCATGAGCAAGCGCAAGCTGCAGAAATTGGTTGCAGGTGGCGTTGTCTCCGGCTGGGACGATCCGCGGCTGCCGACTATTTCCGGCCTGCGCCGGCGCGGTTACACGCCGGAGTCTATTCGGGATTTCTGCGAGCGAATCGGCGTGGCCAAGCGGGACAGCATGGTCGATATGGCCCTGCTTGAGCATTGCGTCAGGGAAGATTTGAATAAACGGGCGCCGCGTATGTTGGGCGTCCTGCGGCCTTTGCGGGTGGTCATTGACAACTATCCGGCGGACCGGACCGAGGAGCTGGAAGCGATCAATAATCCGGAGGATCCCGCTGCCGGGACGCGGAAGATCCCGTTCGGGCGGGTAATCTATATCGAGCGCGACGATTTTCGCGAGGACCCGCCGAAAAAGTTTTACCGGCTGGCGCCGGGACGCGAAATCAGGCTGCGATACGCGTATTTTATTACCTGTGTCGGGGTTGTTAAGGACGAGCAGACCGGTGAAGTCGTGGAACTACACTGCACTTATGATCCGGCGACCCGCGGCGGCTCGGCGCCGGACGGCCGGAAGGTCAAGGCGACAATGCACTGGGTCGCGGCGGCGCAGGCCTTGACGGCCGAGGTGCGGCTCTATGATCATCTCCTCTTAAAAGAAAATCCGGGCGAGGCAAAGGATGACGCGGAATTTAAATCATATATAAATCCGCGGTCCCTGGAGATTCTGTCGTCGTGCCGTGTTGAACCGAGTCTGGCCGATGCCGCGCCGGGGTTCCGGTGTCAGTTCGAGCGGCTCGGCTATTTCTGCGTTGATGCAAAAGATTCATCCGCCGACAAGCTTGTCTTTAACCGGACCGTCGCCCTGCGTGATACCTGGGCAAAAATCCAGAAAGCCCGGCGCTAGTTCCCGCCTTTTTCTTGCTCATTCCTTTCATGGGCCGCCGCCGCTACCCGTATTGC
Organism: uncultured Desulfobulbia bacterium; assembly: GCA_964460745.1. Taxonomy (GTDB): domain Bacteria; phylum Desulfobacterota; class Desulfobulbia; order Desulfobulbales; family BM004; genus CAYWUR01. Next base: position 4,878 of record CAYWUR010000166.1, read on the forward strand.
CTGATTTCGCACATCATCGGCGATCACGGCGAAATCAGCGCTGCCTTTCCCGGCCCGGGCCGCCTCCATTGCCGCGTTCAAGGCCAGCAGGCTGGTGTG
>CAYWUR010000167.1:0-4964 GCA_964460745.1 uncultured Desulfobulbia bacterium
TTTAATGAGATAATAAAACTTGTGGCCTCAACGGACGTGTTAAGACCGACCACCCTTAAACGGTCGGCGCAGACCACCGTAATTGTCAAGGACAACCACACCGTGGTTATCGGGGGCATTATCGGCGACAGTACCGATGATGCCGATTCCAAGGTGCCGGTGCTGGGCGATATTCCCGGCCTGGGCTGGCTTTTTAAATCACATAATCGGAACCGGGAAAAAACCGACCTCTATATATTTATCACCCCCCATATCATAAAAAATCCTGCCGAGGCGGCCGAGATTTACAAAACGAAAAGAGAAAAAGTTGTCAAGATAGATAAGGATTTTATCAAAAATTTTAAGGACGGTGAGGGCGATACTGATGCCATGCTCTTGTCGGACCTCGGCTTTAAGTATCTACAGGCCAAAAAATATGAGGTAGCGAAAGAGTATATTGAAAAGTCCCTGCGAATTAATCCGGATAACCCGTATGCTCTGCTGAACATGGGAGTAATTTTTGAAAGGGAGGGGAAGAAGGCGTCAGCCGTCAAGATGTATGAAAAGGTGATTTCCTTAAACCCGGCGGACAGGGCTGTTGATTCTACCGATCCCGGCAAAAAAGGCCATAAGCTTGTGGAGATTGCCAGAGATAACCTCGAAAAGATAAAAAAACAGTTGAGCGAATAGGCGGCGTGCTCGGTATTACTGAAAATATTTTTTATATGAAATTACTCGGTGAAATATTATCGGAATGTTGTGGCTTGGCGGCTGAAAATTTGGCCGCCGCGCTTAATATTCAGAAGGTAAAGGGCGGCAGACTCGGGGAAATTCTTATTAACCGGAAGCTGATAACGGAAGCCGACCTCTTAAAGGCCCTGGGTGTTCAGTATGGCCTGGAGTTTCGCCCCGCCCTGCCGCGGGAATTCAATACTGCTTTTACCAATGCCGTCCCCATTCATTTTCTGAAGAAACATAAGATGGTCCCCATCGCAACGGCTGAGGAGCATATTATAGCCGTTAACGATCCGCTTTTGTTTCAGGCGATGGACGATCTCCGTCTGCTGTTGGCATGGGGGGATGTGAAAACCGTGCTGGCGTCGAGTCCCGCTGTCATGGGCGCCATAAATTTTGCCTATGATATAAGCCGGGATTCCGCTGATCAAGTTATTCAGAATATGCATGAGGATGAAACCGAGTCGATTATTTCCGAGATAGAGGAAATAGGCGATCTCCTGGATGACACCAGTGACGCCCCTATCATTAAGCTGGTCAATTTGATGTTTTCCCAGGCGATAAGAGCGGGCGCCAGTGACATCCACATTGAACCATATCAGAATATGCTCAAGATCCGCCAACGTGTCGATGGCATATTATATGATATGTTCACGCCGCCGAAGCATGTCTATGCGGCCCTTGTCTCCCGAATCAAGATCATGGCCAGCCTGAATATCGCGGAGAAGAGGTTGCCGCAGGATGGCAGAATTGAGGTCAGGATTGCGGACAAGAATGTTGATATCCGCGTGTCAACCCTGCCTACCGCCTTTGGTGAGCGGGTCGTTCTCAGGTTGCTTGATAAATCCAGCGTTCTTCTAAGCCTTGCCGATCTTGGCATGCCGCAAGACAGGCTGGTAGTTTTCAATAAGCTGATCAGGGGGGCGCATGGTATTATCCTGGTGACCGGACCGACCGGCAGCGGTAAGACCACCACTCTTTATGCCGCCCTTACCTCCATCAACACCTCGGATGTCAATATTATTACCGTGGAAGATCCTATTGAATATAGGCTTCCCGGTATCGGCCAGGTACAGGTTAATCCGAAAATTGACCTCACTTTTGCCAACGGCCTGCGGTCCATTGTGCGGCAGGACCCGGATGTAATTCTGGTCGGCGAGATTCGGGATCTGGAAACCGCTGAAATTGCAATCCAGTCGGCCCTGACCGGGCATCTTGTTTTTTCCACGCTTCACACGAATGATTCAGCCAGCAGTATTACGCGCCTTATTGATATGGGGCTTGAATCATTTCTGGTAACATCCGCGGTCAATGCTATTCTGGCGCAACGGCTGGTGCGGATAATCTGCAAAAAATGCCGGCAATCATACGCGTCGGATGAAGAATCCTTACGTAATATAGGCATAACCCCGGAGATGATGGCCGGCAAAATTATCTATAGAAGCAGAGGATGCCCTGATTGTATCCAGACCGGGTATAAAGGGCGGAAAGGTGTTTTTGAACTTATGCTGCTGGACGATACGCTCAAGAATCTTATTTTGAAGACTTCCGACGCCAATGCCATTAAGCGGCAGGCTGTCAAGCAGGGGATGATCACCCTGCGTCAGGACGGCGCGCAAAAAATTCTGGCCGGTGTTACCACAATTGAGGAGATCTTCCGGGTAACCCAGCAATAGTATCTTTGTGACTATAGTTAAGGCGCCATGCCTTCCGGGGCCTAAAAGATAGGGAAAAGACCAGACATTGAGGTCGCACCCCTTGTGGAACATGTGCAGTGACGACGCGAAGACCGCCCGATGATGTTGCAAAGGCAACCTGGCTTGATGCATTTTTAATCCGGAGTCTGCTTGGTATCGTCTTTGTCGCACCATTATTATTTATAAAGGGAATATTCGATTTTGCCAATCTGCCCCAAATGGCCTTTATCCAGGTCGGGGGCGTTTTTCTTCTTTTTCTGTGGCTTTTTAAAAGCGCTTTGCGGCGGCAATGTTCGTTGTCGGCCTCTCCTTTCATTTTTCCCCTTTGTTGTTTTATACTGTGGTCTCTTGTTTCTCTATTTTACACCGTCAACAAATATGAAGGCCTGCTGCCCCTAATGCACTGGACGGTATCGGGTCTTGTTTTTTTTGTTGTTTTAAACAATGTGAAAAAAAAGGACATTCCCCGCCTGTTGACCGCTATCTTTCTTGCCGGCTGCTGCGTGGCATTGCTCGGCATTATTCAACACCTGGTGGGCTTTTCTTGGATCCCACAGGTTATGGCGCCGGCCGCCACTTTCGGCAATAAAAATATGGCAGTCCATTTTATTGTGTTGTCCCTGCCTCTCGGTGTAACCTTTTTATTACTCAGCAGAAACCGCCTGTTAATCTGGCTGCTGAGCGTATTTTCATCTTTGATGGTCCTCTATTTGCTATATACCGGGGCCAGGGCCGGTTGGCTGGCGGTAATAGTGGAGATTTTTTTGTTTGCCGGATTGCTGGTCAGGGACTGCTCTTTATTCGATGATGGCCGTTATTGGCGCCGGACAAAGGGAGCAGCAGTGGTCGTGTCGCTGCTTGTTGTTCTGTTGATGGTCAATCTGAACCCCGCCGGCGGGATAACCGCCCGTGTGACCGGGGGGTACGCCTCAATAGAGGCAAGACTCGCTATCTGGGCAAATACCATGGAAATGATCAGGGAACATCCCTTAACAGGCGTCGGGCTCGGGAATCATAAGATTTTTTATCCGCTATATCAGCGGAAGATTATCAAGGACCGGCAATTCAGCGATAGTCGGCAATTGCAGCGGGTGCACAATGATTATCTACAGGTATTCGCGGAACTGGGCCTGATCGGTATATTAATCCTTGCCTGGCTGGGTATTGTGTTGCTGTTGGTTATCCGGCGGTTAACCGCGTCCGCGGCACAACCCCGTGCCGCGCGGTGTTGGACGATGGGAATCGCGGTCGCCATTGGCGGCTTGCTGGTTAACGCCGCTTTCAGCTTTCCTTTCCAGCGGGCCGTTCCTCCTTTTGTTATGCTGCTGCTGCTGGGCATCCTCGGCGTTTTATACGGGGCAGGGCGGAAAAAAAATATCCTGACTCAGCATAGAGTATTGTTGGCCGGTGCCGCAATTCTTGTTTTTGTCGCCTGGCTGGGTCTGATTCGCTTTTATTACCGCGGCCTACAGAGTGACCGTCATTACCTGAATGTCGCGCGGCTTGAAAAAAAACATGATTGGCCCGGGGTAATTGTCGAGGGTAAACGGGCTTATAATTATAATCCGGCCCGCGTGAAGCTTCTGTCATATGTGGGGCGGGCATATCTGGAATCCGGTGAGTATCGAGCCGGGATTGAGGCGCTTGAGAAAATGACGGAGGCTTACCCCAACCACATGAACTCTCTGCTGAATCTTGGCGTCGCCTATGCCGGCATGGGCGAAAATGAGCGGGCCCGGCAAACATTTGAAAAAGTTCTGCGTATCGCCCCTGATTATGCCAAGGGCCATAATAACCTGGCAAATCTGTATCTGCGGGAAAAAGATCTGGATAAGGCCTTGGAGGAGTTTAAGGTTGCCGCTGAACTTGATCCTGATAACAGTTTGGTCTTCTTTAATATCGGTACGGTCGAAATCCAAAAAAAACAGTACCGGCAGGCGGCGGCGGCCTTTGAAAGGGTAGTTGCCCTGGCCCCCGGTGACGCCGTCGCCCGAAAGAACCTGGGGATACTCTATTACCAATATTTAAATCGAAAGGAAGACGGGATTTATCAGTTCAGAAAGGCGCTGAGGTTGAACCCGATGATCAAGGGCGCGGCACGGATACGAAATATTGTAAAAAGATGGAAGGAGTAAGACGTGTTGCGTTGCGAAAAAAAAACCGCCGGCCCTCAAGGTCTTTAAACGTGCTTCAGGTTGAGTGCCGACGGCTGATATAAGTTCGGACAGGACAGCTTCAAACTGATCTAGAAATGGTAGGTCAGTCCCATGGCGACCGTTGTATAAGCAATACGCCGCACATTCCCCGCGCCGGCGACATAGGCCACTTCCAGCTCGCTTGAGACATCATCACTGAAATAATAATCCAGCCCGACGCCGCCGCGGGCGCTAAGGCCCCAATCTCTGGTCTTTGATGAGCCCTTTGGCGAGGAGATGTCCTCATAGGCATTCATAATTCCGGCGCCGACAATGATGTAAGGAACAAAATTATCGTATCTTGAGCAGGTGAATTTGTCGTTCACGGAGAAATTTATTATGTCAAGTTCGTCTTTGG
>CAYWUR010000168.1:0-4943 GCA_964460745.1 uncultured Desulfobulbia bacterium
ATATTCGGCACGCGGCGTTCTCACGCAAGGGAGCAGAACTCCGCGCCATGGCGATATCGGCCAGGTATCCCTTGCGCAAGGTGGCCAGCACCGCGGAACTGTTATAAAAATCCAACGGATCGACAAAAGGCCGCACCGCCTCATAAAGGGTCTGAGGCTGAAAATGGAGATCCACCGGGGAGGGACCGTAGGCATTATAGTTCAACAGCTCTCCCAAATCCTTGAGCTGATCGACCTCGGCCGCCGACAGGGCAAGCGAGCCGGCCGCCTGTCGGGCGGCGTCATGCAGATTGTCGCCAAACGCCCCGGCCACCGCCCAGGCGCGGTACCTGCCGCCAAGCAAACGGTCGATGATAAGGGAAGTGCAGATGTCGGCGCTTATGTCGATATGGGCCTCAAGAGCGGCAGATTCCGAAATTGCACCGGCGTAGTGATGATCCACATATAAAACCTTGCAGCCGTTGGCGAGAATATTAAAAAGATCGTCATGGTTGACGGCCATGGAAACATCCAACACCGTGACGACGGCGTTCTTCGCATCGCTGATTTTCCCGAGAAGGCGTATATCGCGCTTAACGCCGGTAACGAGCTCGGCCGCCGGCCGGGGCTCGGCCATCCGTAACTGATGCAGGGCGCAGATGCCGTCGGCGTCGCCATTAAAAACATCGTAAAAAGTTGTCATGGTTATTGTCTATTCCCAGGGGCGGATTACAAATCCGTCCCGGATTCAGGTTTCCGTCAAAAGCCGCTCAAACCCACTTCCAGGGCCTTGCCGAGTCCGGCAAGCGAAAACACGACGGCAACACTTATATCATCAGGAGCTTTGCTGGCGACCAGTTCCATTGACCAACAGGAAGGATAATAAACCAGATGTAAAGACGAGTCCACGACCCGGCCCGTGGCAAAGGCGTGGGTCAGATAATATTCAAAAGAAAACCGATCCGCCACCCTGGTCTTAAGGCCGACATTCAATTCATGGATGGATTCCGCCGCGTTATCCGTGTAGAAAAAGGGCTCTTCCGCCTTCGGATGCTGTTTATAACGATAATTAGCGGTCAGAAAATCGCCGCGCGCCGAGGCATAGCGGCTCTCCAGATTATAGTATGTGACGCCCTGCCCATAAACGCTAAGGGTTGTTTCGAATTTAAGATTCAACCCCGTAAACGGATTACCGCCCAGCTCAAAAAATACATCGGACAAGGGCCGCCGCTGATCAGCCGCGCCGCCCGGCGTCCGACGGGCCTCCTCTATATTATATACCTGACTGACTTTAAAATATCCATAGTAACGACTGTAAACCGTGCCGTCATCACCCTGGCCGGTCACCTTGAAATAATTATTTATTTCATAGCTGAGCAAATTTTTGTAACCAAGTCGATCAGTATCGTCAAAGTCCGGCAGCGATTCGCTGCTTGGCGCCGAAACAAAGGTATAGCGGATATCGGGACGCAGCGTATGCCGCAATCGTTTTACCGGCCCCTTGTCAAACAGAAAATCACGAGCCAGAGTGGTGGCAAGGTCAATCTCAAAATCATACATGCTCCTGTCGAGGCTCTGGTCGCCGGGCCATTTATATGGCGCTTTTCTCATCATATCCGCGGCGGCGGAATCATATGAATGTTCCTCCACTCTATATAGGGTTTCCCGTAAACCGGCCGTTATCTCACCCTCAAAATATGGCCCCAACGGTAACGGGGCGATCAGGTCGGGGTGCAGATCCAGCCGGTGCGCGCCGATGCCCTCATCCCGCCAATAATATACATACTCCGACGCCCAGGAGAAGTGCAGCGGCGAGCTAAGCAACGGGATATCGCCGGCAAAAAAAAGCCGGGGCAGAGTCTGCAATGAAGTGGCGGGCGCCGCTTCACCGCGCACATCATGCACGGCACGCAGTTCGCCGCCGACAAACACGGCAGGCCAGGCCTTTGACAACAACAACGATGTCTCCCGACAAGGGATGGTCGCTTCCTGAAAGCTGCGATGATAAACCGCTAAGAACTCATTGTTGTTTTTTTCAAAGCCGATCAAACCGTCATTGAATTCCTGCAGATAGTCGCGATCGGAGACCAGATCAAGATCGAAACGGCCGACCACGCCACCGCCGAAATCCTGATCAGCCTTGCCGCGCAGCCAATAACGATCATGCACGCTACGCAAAAAGCCATCAGATTTATAATCGTCCCAGGGGAAATCGACCGTGGTATCGTCCAGATAGTTAAAAGCGACTGTTCCCTTTGAGTGGTAATCAGAGACATAACGGAATTCAGCCCCCGCCCGTCTGCCTCGGCCGGAAAACCAGCCGGGATAAATAGTAAAATCGCTGGCAGCGGACAAGTTAATAAACAACGGCGCCAGCAGGCCAACGCCGTTCCGCTTCGACTGGGAGTATTCGGGGAACAGAAAACCGCTTTGCCTGGCAGTATTTGCCGGCATTATAAAATAAGGCAGATAGAACACGGGATACTTCCTGATTCGGAAGGAGGCATGTTTCAATACGGCATAGCCCTCCCTGTCAACCCGGGTATCGGCGCTCCAGATACTCCAGGGCGGCATTTTTCCCGGCGCCGCCCGGCAGGTGGTAATCCAGCCGTTCCGCAAGCGGTAGGTTCGGGCGCCGGTCTTCGACATGATCCGACCGTTAACGTGCAGATTATTTTCCGCCCGAAACAGGGTGACATCCTTGAATGTCCCGGTCCGGCGGCTGAGATCCAGAGAACCTGTCGCCGCCCGTATTTCATCACCGTCGGCCTTAATTACCAGATTGCCGGCAGCGGCAACCGTGCCGGCCTCGATATCATAGGTAATCGAGTCGGCCGCGATCACCATCGCCCCCCCGGGATTAACCTGCCGCAGGGTTACATTACCACGGGCTATTACCGTTTCGGGTTTTTTAAGGTGAGTAATCTGATCGGCGACAATCCGCCAGGACTTTTCCGGTATTTCTTCAGCCATGACAAAGCCGGACAGCCACGGGCACAGTAATCCCCCGAGGAGAAACACACATAGCAATTTGCGAAATCGAACGCCGGAATTCATAATTGATGGACTGACTAAAAATCCATCCATGCCGTCTTTAACAATATGTAACAGTTCACCACAGGCACCAAAATCATAGCTATAAGAGGCCACCGCCGGCGCCCCGGAGCTTTTCGTTTGACTTATTTCAGAACCGCGCCGGTACTGCCGGAGGTAACCTGTTCGGCGTATCGTCTTACATAACCGGTGGTGATTTTGGCCGCACGAGGCCGCCATTCCCGCCGGCGGCGTTCGAGTTCCGCCTCGTCGACCTCAAGCTGAATTTCCTTGGCCGGAATATCGATGGTAATCCGGTCGCCTTCATTGACAAGGGCAATCATACCGCCTTCCGCCGCCTCCGGCGAGACATGGCCGATACAGGCGCCCTGCGTGCCACCGCTGAATCGGCCGTCTGTAATCAATGCCACCTCCTTGCCCAGCCCCATGCCGATAATCGCCGAGGTCGGCGACAGCATCTCCGGCATGCCGGGACCGCCTTTAGGGCCGCAGTAACGAATCACAACCACATCGCCGGATCGGATCCGACCGCACAGAATAGCGGCCTGCGCATCCTCCTCCGAATCGAAAACCCTGGCCGGCCCCGTATGAGAAAGCATCTCCACGGCCACGGCAGATTGCTTGACCACGGCGCCGTCCGGCGCCAGATTGCCGTAGAGTACGGCAATTCCACCCGTCTTATGATAAGGATCGGCCAAGGTCCGGATAATCTCATGATCCCCGGCTTTCACGCTGGTCAGGTTTTCCTTGAGAGTGCGACCAGTGGCGGTCAGCACATCACCATGCAGGCTGCCGACGAGGCTGAACAGCTCCCGCATTACCGCCGGCACGCCGCCGGCGCCGTCAAGCTGCTGCAGACTGTGAGGGCCGCCCGGCACCAGGCTGCACAAATGCGGGGTTTTTTCACTGATCTTATTAAATGTTGTCAACGGCAGGTCCACGCCGGCCTCATGCGCAATAGCCGGGACATGCAGGACGGTATTGGTGGAACAGCCCAGGGCCATATCCACGGCAATAGCATTTTCAAAAGCCTCTCTGGTCGCGATATCACGCGGCCGGATATTTTTTTGCAGAAGTTGCATAACGGCCATGCCCGCCTGTTTGGCCAGACGTATCCGGGCGGCCGATACCGCCGGTATGGTACCGTTGCCGGGCAACCCCATACCGATGGCTTCCGTCAGACAATTCATGGAGTTTGCCGTAAACATACCGGCACACGAACCGCAGCCCGGACAGGCGGCGTCTTCAAGCTCATAGAGTTCCTCGCCGGTCATGGTACCGGCCTTAACACGCCCAACCCCTTCAAAAACGCTGACCAGATGTACATCCCTGCCCTGGAAGCGACCGGTCAGCATAGGGCCGCCGCTGACCATTATCGCCGGGATATTTACCCGCAACATGGCCATGAGCATGCCGGGCGTCACCTTGTCACAATTCGGAATCGCCACCAGGGCGTCGAACGGATGAGCCTGCGCCATAATTTCCACCGAATCGGCAATAAGCTCCCGACTGGCCAGTGAATATTTCATACCGGGGTGGTTCATGGCAATACCGTCGCAGACGCCGATAGTAGCAAAAGCGATCGGCGTGCCCCCCGCCATCCTGATTCCGGCCTTGACAGCCTCCAGGATTTTATCCAGATGTATATGGCCCGGGATAATTTCGTTATGAGCATGGGCAATGCCGATCAACGGCCGCTCGATTTCTTCATTCGTATACCCCATAGCCTTTAAGAGAGAACGATGGGGAGCCCTTTCCAAACCTTTTTTTATGGCATCACTACGCATTTTTTATTTTCCAATAATTTGTGAATAGTTGACAGTTTCCCCTGAATTGTTATCATTACCGAATAGTAAAATGGTAACTGATTACAGGGTGCGGCGCAAAGTCCGGCAACTCTGGAATCTACG
>CAYWUR010000169.1:0-4943 GCA_964460745.1 uncultured Desulfobulbia bacterium
GATGCGGACGAATTTTGCTTTTTTGTGCAGTTCTTCAATATTTTTTGCGCCGACATAACCCATTCCCGAGCGCAGGCCGCCGACCAGTTGATAAATCATATCCGAAAGCGGTCCTCGATACGGGACTTTCCCTTCAATGCCTTCGGGTACCAGTTTGGCCGGACTTTCGACGCCCTCCTGGAAGTAACGGTCACTGCTGCCTTTTTTCATGGCGCCCAGGGAACCCATCCCGCGGTATCCTTTGTAGGTTCTGCCCTGGTAGAGAAAAGTTTCTCCGGGCGTCTCGTCGGCCCCCGCGAAGAGCCCACCGATCATGACCGAATGCGCGCCGATGCCGATAGCTTTTGAGATGTCCCCGGAAAATTTGATACCGCCGTCCGCGATTATCGGTATGCCGTATTTTCGGGCTTCCGCCCGGCAATTTTTAAGGGCGGTTAATTGCGGGATGCCGACGCCGGCCACGATCCTGGTAGTACAGATGGAACCGGGGCCCACACCGACCTTGACGGCATTTGCCCCCGCCTCTATTAAGGCTTTGGTGCCTTCGGCGGTGGCAATATTGCCGGCAATTACCGGCAGATCAGGGAATGCGTCCTTAATTTTTCGCACGGCCCGGATTATATTAATGGAGTGGCCATGCGCCGAGTCGATTACCACCACGTCTACTTTGCTATGCAACAGTTGTTCGACATGGGCAAGATAATTGCCGCCGACACCGACCGCGGCGCCGACCAGAAGTCTTCCCATGTTATCCTTGGCGGCATTCGGGTATTTTCTGATTTTTTCTATGTCTTTAATAGTTATAAGCCCTTGCAGATTTCCAGCATCGTCCACCACCAGGAGTTTTTCTATACGGTGCTCGTGCAAGAGGGCTTTTGACCGTTCCAGGTTGATGCCCACCTTGGCTGTAACAAGATTTTTGCTGGTCATTACGTCGCGGACCTTGAGCGCGCCGTCCGAGACAAAACGGAGATCACGGTTGGTGACGATTCCCACAAGTTTTTTGCCGCGCAGGACTGGTGCGCCGGAAATCTGGCAACGGCGCATAATGTCCTGGACATCCATCACGAGTTGATCTTCATTCACGGTTATCGGATCGATAATCATGCCTGATTCCGACTTTTTGACCTTATCCACCTCGCGCGCCTGTTCCTCGATGGCCATATTCTTGTGAATGATGCCGATTCCACCCTCCCTGGCCATGGTAATGGCCGTCCGGTGTTCGGTCACCGTGTCCATTGCCGCGCTGACCAGCGGGATGTTGAGCTTAATGGTATCAGTAAGATTAGTGGCGAGGTCAACCTCGGAAGGCACAACATCCGAGGTCGCCGGCACCAACAAGAGATCATCGAAGGTATACGCCGGTCTGATTTCATCCGAAGGCATTATAAAATTCTCCTTGGGTTGTCCCCTGAAAATGGCTGAGAAAAACGGGATAATACACTACCTTTGCGAAATTATCATCCATGGAAACTCATGTCCATAATAATTCCTTCCAATAGGCCCGCATCACTGATAACCAACCGGCGGCCGCCGGTTAGGTCGAGAAGCGTCTGGTAAATTTTTATGCCGGCCAGAAGAATATCGCCCCGGCCTTCTTCGAGTCCCGGCAAGAGTCGGCGTTCTGTCGGGGCAAGTTGTTTTAACCTTCGAAAAAGTTGATCAAGGCGCGATTCCGTTAGAATATGGTCCTGTACGAGCGTGGCGTCATACCGGTTAAGTTCAAGATCCAACGCGGCCAACGCGGTGGCGGTCCCGCCGGCGCCCACGAGTAACGGCGCATGATTATTGCCGTTCTCGGCAAACCACGCGTTTAGAGGAGTTTGTAGAACAAGATTGATACGATTGGTCATATCATGCAATTCATGCTCGGCCGGTTGTGGCCGCGGCAGAAATTTTTCGGTCAGACCAACCGCTCCGAGGGGAAGCGAGGCGGTCCGCACGGCATCTTGCGGATAAGGGGGCCGGCCGGTACTATAAACCAACTCCGTACTGCCGCCGCCCACATCGGCCAGCAGCAGCGGACCGGTTATTTCCCGCTTAAAGGCGTTAAGCGCGCCGGTCAGACATAACAGCGCCTCCTCCTCGCCGCTTATGATTTCTATTTCCATGCCCAATGCCTCGGTGGCCATGGCTAGAAATGCGGCGCGGTTTCCGGCTGTTCTGAGGGCCGCGGTGCCGCAGGCGCGTCGGATCCGGGGCTGAAAAATTTTTATTGTTTTGCGAAAAGAGGCCAGAACACGGAGAGCCCGGTCGATGGCGGCCCGGCTTAGCACCTTATTTTTGATAAGGTCCTGGCCGAGTCGGACGGTGGCCAATTCCTTTGTCAGGATCTCCAGGCGGTTATCTCGGACTCCGGCGATCAACAATCGGCAGGTATTGGTGCCGATGTCTATGCCGGCCGCGACTGATGGGTTATTAAAGGTCATCCGAATTGTTTGGAAAAGTATGTTTTTTTTGCTAAGATGCCGGGGCGCACTTGCCGGACTTATTACGAGTCCGGTAAAAATGTAGAAAGAGCCGTTTCAAGAAGCTTATTTAAGGATGTCATCTTATGTTGCTAGCCATAAATCAGGACAACCCCCAGGAGCGTCTTCTCCGCACGGTAGTTGATCAATTGCGGAGTGGCGCGGTGATCTGCTATCCGACGGATACGGTTTACGGGATCGGCTGTGATATTTTTAACCATAAAGCCGTGAAGCGGGTCCACCAGATTAAAAGAAGGCACAAGGACAAACCCTTCAGCTTTATGTGTTCCGGCCTCAAAAATGTCAGTCGGTACGGGCACATTTCAAATTTGGCCTACCGTCTCATGAAAAAGCATCTGCCGGGTCCGTATACCTTTGTTCTCCCTGCCTCAAAAATCGTCCCCAAGATTATGATCACCAAACAGAAAACAGTGGGGATCCGGGTTCCCGACAACAAGATTTGTCTGTCGCTCCTGGAAATGCTGGGCAATCCCGTTCTTACCACGAGCGCTTCCCACGGCAATAATGATGGCCCGCCGCTTGTCAATGCTTATGAAATTGAGGAATGGCTCGGAAAAATGGTAGATTTAATAATCGACGGCGGCCCGGTATTCCCCGATCCGTCCTCTATAATTTCCTTCACAAGCGGTTCCCCTGAAATTATCAGGCAGGGCAAGGGGGATACCAGTCAATTTGTGTAACAGTCCAGCTGCACCCCATCTTCGTCCGTTTCGACCTCCTCACGTACAGGGAGTACGCATCGGAGGTCGAAACGAACGAGGTAAGCGCAGACTCCGAGCTGGGGCACATCTGAACAGTTACGGTTACGAGGTTATGGGAATTTATTGCCCCTACTGAATAGTTACATGGCCTCGCTGTCCCAATTGCGGATACGTGATATGGTGTTGTCTTGAAAAACCCCACACCAAATTTCATGTAAAAAGATTGCATTTTCATGCAGACAATTATATACTTACCGAGTGTACCCTTTTACTTATAAGGAGGATAAAATGGCTACGTTACAAGTAAGGTCCATCGAAGACCAATTATATGCAGCACTTGGAAGAAAAGCGGCCAGGGACAATCGATCAATTAGTCAGGAGGTTATCGTAATTCTTAAGGAGCATCTCTCCCAGCCTGCACAGTATAAAAGTGCAACTGAAAATTTCATGGAATTGTGCGGCACCTGGAAAGATGAAAAATCAGCAAAAGAGATTTCTCAAGACATTAGGAAAAGCCGCAGATCGAAAACACGATTCAAAGAGGTATTTTGATGTACCTGCTGGATACGGATATCATAATTTATTCCCTGAAAGGTGACCCTGCCGTTGTCGAAAATATTAAACAGCACAGCGCTGACCCTAAGGCTGTTTCCGTTATTACATATGGTGAATTAATTTTTGGAGCCCAATGGTCACAAAGGATCACGGAGAACCTGGCAAAGGTACATAGAATAAAGGAAATTTTCCCAGTAATTGAAATCACACCTTCCATAATGGAAACATTTGGCGCGATAAAAGCGGAGTTAAGGAAAAAAGGTACGCCGGTTGACGACTTTGATCTCCTTATAGGCGCCACCAGCATTACCATGGGCTACAGTATAGTAACAAACAACGAGAAACATTTTAAAAAAATACCTGGGCTTCTCATTGAAAATTGGACTAAGAGCTAACAAACATGCAATTTAAAATATATCTATTTAGTTACTTTAAGGACTTCTTTGTCACACACCAAACTTTGAGAAAATATGGGAACCTATATTGCCAATTATGATAGCAAAAATGGCGAAATAGGGACTAAAAACACCTATTTCGGGGGTGTAAATCAATATAATTCAGGTAGATAGCGTGGCCCGACCCCAACTTCAGTATTAGCCTGCCCTTTTTGCTCTCTTGCCTCTTCCTGTCAAGAATAAAGTTTGCCCCCAATGACTTTCCCTTTTTTTTTGGGGGGGGGTTGTACGAAGACTCTTTGATGGTTTCAGCGCCTTTCTGTTATTTGTTATTGAAGTGTTATCGCTGTCCCAATTGCGGATACGTGATCACCTGCGACCAGACAATCAAGTATGGTGTCCCCGGAATATGGCTCAAATAACATGGCAACAATGGACAACAATTGTTATTGTAGAGTAAAGATCAATAAGGAGGTTGTTATGAATGTATCTTTGACCACAGAAATGAATGAATGGGTTACTGGCAAAGTAAAGTCTGGGCAATACAAATCATCCAGTGAGGTTATCCGTGATGGTTTGCGTCTTTTGCAAAACAAAGAAGATCAACGCCAGGCAATGTTAGAAGAACTACGCCATGAACTCTTGATCGGAGTCAAGCAATTGGACGCTGACAAATCACAAAATTTCGATTCCATTCTTGTTGCCCAAATAAAAAATGTCGGCAGACAGAAACAAGGAGTATGAAAAAGCTTAAATTGTCAATTTCAGATCTCGCTACAAATGATCTGACAAATATATGGCTC
>CAYWUR010000170.1:0-4938 GCA_964460745.1 uncultured Desulfobulbia bacterium
ATCGATAAACAACGCAAAATCAAACCGTTAAGCAACTCAGAAAGTTGAGTTATTATGAAATATATAGCTGATTTACATATTCATTCCCTTTTTTCAAGGGCCACCAGCAAGAAGAGCGACCTGGCGGGGTTGGCTGCCTGGGCGCGGGTCAAGGGCATTCAGGTGATCGGTACCGGCGACTTCACCCATCCCGGCTGGTTCAGCATGCTCAAGAAAGATCTGCTGCCGGCGGAACCCGGTTTTTTTCGACTCAGGGATAAAAATCCGCCGCCGGCTCTCGCCGGCATAACCCCGCAGCCCATTGACTGCCGTTTTGTGTTAACAGCCGAGATCAGCAGCATATATAAACGGCACGGCAAGGTGCGCAAGGTTCACAATATAATTTTTGCGCCTGATTTTGAAGCAGTGGAGAAACTTAACGCCCGTCTGGCCGGCATCGGCAACATCGAGTCGGACGGCCGTCCCATTCTGGGTCTTGATTCCCGTAATCTCCTTGAGATTGTCCTTGAATGCGTGCCGGATGGTTTTCTGGTCCCGGCCCATATATGGACGCCCTGGTTTTCGCTGTTTGGCTCCAGGTCCGGCTTTGATCATATCGAGGAATGCTTCGACGATCTCACCGGTCATATTTTTGCGCTGGAAACCGGCCTCTCGTCGGATCCGGATATGAATCGCCTGGTATCGGCCCTGGACCGCTATACCCTGATTTCCAACTCGGATTGTCATTCACCCGGCAAACTGGGACGGGAGGCGAATCTGTTTGATACCGACTTTAATTTCTTCGCCATGCGCGATGCCTTAAAAGAACCGGCGGCCGGAGGGTTTCAGGGGACCGTCGAGTTTTTTCCCGAGGAAGGCAAGTATCATTTTGACGGACATCGCAATTGCGAAATATGCCTTGATCCGGAAGAAACCAGGCAGCGGCAGGGCGTTTGTCCGGTCTGCGACAGGCCGCTTACCATCGGCGTGGCATACCGGGTGTTGGAACTGGCGGACCGGCGTGTTCCGTTTTATCCGGAGAATTCGCCGGCGGTCCATAGTCTTATTCCCCTGGCGGAAGTCATTGGTGAAATAATGCGGCGCGGTCCGGCGACAAAGGGGGTGATGGCGCAGTACGGCAGGCTGATTTCCATGTTCGGTTCGGAATTCAATCTGTTGCTGCGGACGCCGGTTGCCGAAATCAGTCAACGCTATTCGCCGCTGCTGGGAGAGGCGGTTCGGAGAATCCGCGCCGGCGAGGTTATCAAGATGCCCGGCTATGACGGCAGATTCGGAACGATCAAGGTGTTTGCGGAGGGCGAGATGGCCGCCTTCGCCGGGCAGGACAGTCTTTTTGTCGATAAAAAAACAGCGCGCCGTAAAAAAAAGCCTTCCTCGCCTGATTATTCATTGTTTCAAAATAATTCCGCTGTTCCGCAACAGCCGGTTGCGGACAAGAAAAGCGGCCTTAACCCGGAACAGGCCGCCGCCGTGGCCTGCGCCGCCGCCAGAATAAGCGTGACCGCCGGCCCCGGCACCGGCAAGACGTTCACCCTGGTCGCACGCCTGGTTAAACTGTTGGCGGATGAACAAATCATGCCCGAGCGGATTGCCGCCATTACTTTTACCAACCGGGCTGCCGCCGAGGTGCGCGAACGGCTTATGAAGGAGGCGGGCGCGGCGGCGGCCGCGGTCTTTGTCGGCACTTTTCACGCCTTTTGCCTGCATTGGTTAAGAAACGACAACCCGGGGCTGGCGGTGGTGGGCGAGGATGGCCGCCTTCTTCTCCTGCGCCGGCTGTTTCCCGATTCATCCCGGGCCGAACGTCTGGCGCAGCGGACGGCGATATCGCAATATTTCGAGGAAATTTCCAGCACCGCCGGTATGTTGCGGCAGGATGCCGCCGACCGCCGGCTGCCGCCGGAGGTGGGGCGCTATCTTGACGAACTGCGGCGCGGCAATGGTATCGATCTTGAGGAGGTCATCCCGGCTTTCGTCGGACGGCTTGCCTTTGACAACGTTTTGCTCCGGCAGGTTACGGACAGGGTCGCTTATCTCTTTGTCGACGAGTTTCAGGACGTCAACGCCTCCCAGTACGAATTGGTGAAGATTATCGCCCGGCAGGCCGATATTTTCGTAATCGGCGATCCTGATCAGGCCATTTACGGATTTCGAGGCGGCAGGCCGGAATTCTTTTTAAGGTTTATTGATGAATTCGACGCGGAAAATCTTTTCCTGACACGCAATTATCGCTCCACCCCGGCTATCATCAAGGCAGCGGCCGCGGTTATCGGTCATAATCCCGGACCGACCGGCCGGGACAGGCCGGTTCTGATTCCCCGGCTTAAACAGCGGACAAAAATAGAGCGGTATACGGCGCCGTCTCCCGAGGCGGAGGCCGAGTTCGTGGTCCGCCGCATTGAGGAACTGATGGGCGGTATCAGTAATTTTTCCATTAATTCCGGCCGGGGCGGCGGGGAAAACGGGGCGGCCGACAAAAGTTTCCGGGATTTCGCCGTTCTCTACCGTTTATCAAAGCAGGCCCGCATACTCAGCGACGCCCTGACCGGCCGGGGTATTCCTCATCAGGTGGTGGATAGCGCGCCCTTTTTTATGAAACCGGGCGTCAGGGGGCTGTATTATTGGCTGCTGGTCGCGGCGGATACCGCTGACGCTGCTGAATACACCGCCTTGCTGCGATATGTGAAAGGGATCGGCGCCGCTACGGTAAACCGGCTGGAAAATGAAATAAGCCTTAATGACGCCGATTTTTCGGCAACCGCCGGGAAGATCGTTTCGACCGGCAGGGCGGCGGCCGTCCTCAACAGGCTGCGGCAGGCCCTGGCCCGTTTCCGGGAGGAAACAGCGGCGCATGGCCTGGCCCCGGCTTTGCCCGCTGTTCTGAGTTTTCTGGAAATTGACGGCAAGCAGGCCGAGGCACTACGTTTTCTGGAGCTGGCCGGCGCCTTTGGCCGTGATCTCGCCGCCTTTGCCGGTTATCTACGGAAGAATGTGCGCGGCATGGTTTACGA
Source organism: uncultured Desulfobulbia bacterium (assembly GCA_964460745.1). Lineage (GTDB taxonomy): Bacteria > Desulfobacterota > Desulfobulbia > Desulfobulbales > BM004 > CAYWUR01. Next base: position 3,012 of record CAYWUR010000170.1, read on the forward strand.
CGAAGGCGCCGAGGTTGTCTCGCTTATGACCATGCATGCCTCGAAAGGCCTTGAATTTCCTGTGGTTTTTATAACCGGCCTGGAAGAGGGCGTTGTGCCGTGTGACTTGGCGGGGATGAGCAGCGACGCGGCGGAGGAGCGGCGGCTTTTTTATGTGGCCCTTACCCGCGCCCGGGAAAGAGCCGTCCTGTTATCCGCCGCCGGACGAATGATATACGGCAGGATCAGACAATATGCCGCCTCCAGGTTTTTGGCGGATATCCCGCCGCGTTTTCTGGAGACGGCGGCGGCCGCGCCCGTGAAGAAGAGAAAAAACACCGCTGTCCAGTTGAAATTATTCTGACCCCGGCCCATGGCCGGGGAGGGGGCTATCCCCGTGCTATTGATCGGATGATGTCACTCTTGCCGATAATGCCGATGAGCTTTTTTTTGTCGACCACCGGCAGAGTATGACTCTTCTTTTCAGACATGATGGAGGCAATCTCATCCAGCGGGGTGTCGGCGGTGACGGTGATCAGTTCCTTGGCGCAGATATCGCGAACCGCGACGCCCGCCATTTTTTTTATTTCTCGCTCCGTCTTGTCGGGGCTTTCCAGAAGGATGACGGAATCCAGGATGGAAATAGCCGTGGGAATATGAACTCTTTTGTTCTGGTAGATAAGGTCGCTTTCCGTGACAACCGAGACAAGGCCGCCCGTCTCATCCAACACCGGCGCGCCGCTGATCATGTTTTTCCACAGGATGTCCGCCAGTTCTCTTACCGATGTGTCTAATGATACCGTAATAACTTCGCTGGTCATAATATCATTGGCTGTCAGCATAATTTCCCTCTTGGGTTATTTGTGAGTAACTTCTGAAACCCTAACATGGTGATACCCCTGTAAGTTCCGCCAGGGTTCCGGGCAATTCTTCCGTGAGATCACCGGCCAGAAAGCCCGTTTTTGCGTTTTTGCCGTTTGCCGCCAGACGGTCACCGGCGCCGCCGTGCGCGTATACGCCGAGGCAGGCGGCCTGCCAGGGCGTAAGTCCCTGAGCAAGGAGGCCGCCGATGAGGCCGGCCAGCACGTCGCCCATGCCGCCCGAGGCCATGCCGGGATTGCCGGTCGTATTGATGGCGATCCGAGCCTTGGTGTCACCACCGGGGCCTGCCGGGGTGGCGGCAATTATGGTGCCGGCGCCTTTCAATACCACAATAACCGGATTGCCGCCGGCGGCAGCCTCGGCGGCCAGGGTCGTTGCCGCTTTTATCCGGTCCCGCTGGATGTCCCGGCTGGACATGCCGGTTAATCTGGACATTTCACCGGGATGTGGCGTTAAAATACGCGGTGCGGCCGCATCCTTTATAACAGCCGGCTCGCGGGCCAGAATATTCAAGGCGTCGGCATCCACCACCATGGGCAGGGCTGTTTCCCGATAGAGTTTTATTACCAACTCGGCGGTTTCGCCGGCCGTGCCCAGACCCGGACCGATAACAACGGCCTGCTTGCCGGTTACCGCCTTTTGCAGTTCCGCGTAATCATTAATGGACAATATTCCCGCGGTCGGCAAAGGCCAGGTCATGGCCTCGTAGATGGATGTTTCATAGATGGAGATCAGGTCGTCCGGCGCGCACAGCGTCACCAGGCCGGCGCCGGCCCGGAGCGCTCCTTGGCCGCAGAGCATGGCGGCGCCGGTTTTGCCTCTGGCGCCGGCTATCACCAGCAGATGTCCGTATGTCCCCTTGTGGGATTCGCGGCGCCGTTGCGGCAGCCATTGTCCAACTTGATCGCCTTCCAGCAACTCGATACGGATATTTTCTTCCCGCACGGCTTCCGGCGGGATGCCGATATCGATTGTCTCCAGTTCGCCGACATAGGGCGCGGCGGCGGGAATTACCAGCCCCGGCTTGGCCAGGCCGAAGGTGACGGTAAGGTCGGCCTTGACGCAC
>CAYWUR010000171.1:0-4881 GCA_964460745.1 uncultured Desulfobulbia bacterium
GCCTGACAGCCGAATGGAGAACGGTTATGAAGAGGGTTGCAGGTGGGGAGCCAGAAGACCATCCGCTGAATTCAGCGGTTCTTATTTAACACAAAACCCCGAGGGTTGATCCCCTCGGGGTTTTGTCGTTTCTCCGTAAACACTTATTTAGCCAATCCGCTGACAGGAAGATCCCTTGGCCATCAACTATTCGCCGGCCACCTTTTTAAAGAGGAACAAAGCGTCTACCATGTCAACCCGGCCGTCGCCGTCAATTAACTGCACGGTCAGGCTGACGGCCAGTCGGAATTGCTCCAGGCCGAATCGCCGCCCCACCCAGGCGTAAATCGCTGAGCGAACGAGTCAGATCATTATTGCCCGGCTGATATCCACTCCAATATATATATTGCCTCTTCAAGCCCCAACCGGCCGTTTTCGTCAATATCGGGAAGTCTGTCCGTCCGCAGGCGGGAAATCGTTTGCCCCGCCGTAACGGTCTGCAGGACGGTGATTAAATCCAGCAGGTTTATATCGCCGTCGGCGTTGATATCGGCGCCCGACGGCGCGACTGTAATGTACTGTTCCCTGGTTGCGGCAGCCGAGCCATTACCGTCGGTAACGGTAAATGTTATGGTGTAGGCGCCCGCCCCGGCAAAGGTGTGGACCGGATTTTCCGCCGTACTGACGGCGCTGCCGTCGCCGAAATCCCAGGACCATCCAGTTACCGGCCCTGACTGACGACTGATCAGTGAAATTGACCGTTAAGGGCGCCGGCCCCCGTATTATTGATGCGGAAAAATCAGCCGAAAGCACCTTTATAAAATCCAACCTGGTAATAGTATCGGATCCACCTGGACCGCGGGCCGTAAGTTTTACCGTATATTGGCCGGCTGCCCGATAGGTATGGGTCGGGCTCCGATCCGTGCTGACGCCGTCGTCGCCGAAATCCCACTGACGGGTATCGATATTGCCGGTGGACTTGTCGGTAAACACAACCGTCAGCGGTTTGCCGCCGGTCTTCGGCGTGGCATCAAAATCCGCCAGGGGAGCGGCGGTATTAAGGTCAAGCAGAACGCTTTCATCTCCCGCGTCCACCGTTTTTTCCACGCTTCCCGCCGGCAGTGCATCACCGGAAAAGGTAACAATATACGTTCCAGCCGCCGTTATCGGGATGGAATAACCGCCGCTGTTGCCGCTGACCGCATAGTACTCTCCATGATCCGGCCTGACGGTCACCCCGCCGAGTCCCTCGCCGGGGTCGTAAATCCCGTTTAGGTTGACATCCGTCCAGACCGTCCCCACGATAAAATAATTGCTGTGATCCGGCGGCGGGCCGGTGTAGGCCGACTCGAAGGCCGTGGCGTAGTTGCCGCTCATTACCAGCGGCCCGACATCCGGGTAGGAGCCGTCGTGAGGGACCATGGCGATGCCGACGTTAGACAACCGGCGGTTGATTGACATGATGGCAACGCGATGGCCGCGGCCATTTTGCATGCCCGTGCCGTCGTTATACATTCCCGGCGCGATCCAGTCGATGTTAAGGGCGGCGTGGCAATGGATGGCGGAATCGGCGTAGGAGAAAACATTTCCCCGGAGCAAACTGAACTCAAAACCGGCGTCTTCAACCGCGGTGTTCTGCCCGTCGTGGGTCTGGCAATTGCAGGAAATCATGGCCTGGGAGTGTTCATAGGCGGCATTGTAAAGCCGCACATCAAAGGCCGCCGGCGGCTTGGGCGGAATATCCCGAAATTCTGCCTTCATGGTTTCCAGATCGACATTCAGGTCAGCGACCGCCTGCATGACGTCAGGATCGTCCAAACCGGCAAGACTTTCGCCTTCCGCCGTCGGATTGGCCCGAGCCCTGTTCATCAGCCACATCATCTGCTGTTCGTTACCGTCCGGATGAAAACCGTCCGTCGTCTTATGAAAAGTCCATTCCGTCGTCGGCTCAACCTGTGATGGCGTCCGCAATGAATTGCCAACCATCGCGCCCGAAAGCGCCATTGCGGCGGTTCAGGTGGCGACGCTCCCCCGGGGGCACCTGAGGCCAATACAAAGGCAGGAATAAACGCAGCGCCAACCATATAAAAAACTTTAACCCCGTCATGCCGCCTCTTTATTTATTAAATTTTAAATAACACCCCATTCGGAGGTGGTCAAACAGCAAGCACATCTCCGGCGAAAAAGCCGCCGACATTATCAATATATACCGTGCCAACAATAAGCAGGCAAGAATTTTTCCTGACTGAAATTCACCGTCAAAGACGATTTCGTTTTGGGAGGGGAACTGCATTGAATACTGAATAAAAATGTTGGCGGCGCCGATATAAATGATTAAACATAGACTATGCATATTCAAAACGATGATGAAAATCCGCGCGTTTCGCCGTCATGAATCCAGGATAATCGTTTTCGGTTTGCAATTTCCGCAAGGTGCCGACATGCCGAAAAAACCAACCTATGAGCAACTGCTACAGAGAATCGGGGAGCTGGAAGAGGTCGAGACGGCATTAAAACGTGCATATGCCGAACTGCGGCTCATATTTGACGCCGCGGGCGACGGCATGCTGGTAATCGATACGGACTTCAATATCATCAAGGTCAACCGCAGCTTTGCCGGCTTGTGTGAAAAAACCGCGGAATCCATTACAGGCCGGAAGTGCTTTGATGTATGCCCGGGCCCCGCTTGCCATACAGCAAGGTGCCACCTGACCAGGGTTCTGGACGGCGAGGAATATTTCGAGGACGAGAAGGAACGAGTGCTATCGAACGGCGCCGACATTTATTGCCTTGTCACCACCACCGCCTATCGAGACCATGACGGACGACTGCTGGGTATTGTTCAAAATTTCAAGGATATTACCCGCCGTAAACAGGCGGAAACCGCGCTTCGCAGGCAAAAGGATTTTCTACAAAACGCCTTGGACGCCCTTACCTATCCCTTCTATGTCATCGATGTAAAGGACTATAAAATCAAACTGGCCAACAAGGCCGCCCATTCCGGAAAGTACCGGCAGGGGATAACCTGCTACCAGCTTACCCACAACAGGAACAGCCCCTGCAGTGACGATAAACACCAGTGTACGCTCAAGGAGGTCAAAAGGACCGGCAGGCCCGTTGTTCTCGAGCACCTCCATTCCACTGGGGCGGGAGAAAAGCGGAATGTGGAGGTACACGCCTATCCGATTTTTGACGAGCAGGGCGAGCTCAGCCAGATTATCGAGTACTGCCTTGATATCACAGAGCGTAGATGGAAAGAAGAGGAGCGCCGGCGCCTGACAACCGCCATTGAACAGAGCGCGGGAATTATCATCATCACGGACAGAGACGCCACGATTCAATATGTCAACCCCAGTTTTGAGCGGACGACCGGCTACAGTAAGGAAGAAGCTCTCGGTGAAAAACTCAGCCTCCTGAAAAGCGACCGGCACGACGCGGCATTTTACCGGCGGATGTGGGAGACGCTGACCAGCGGCAAGGTGTGGCAGGGCCATATAATCAATAAGAAGAAAGACGGCTCGCTCTTTGAGGAAGAGGCGTCGATCTCGCCGGTCTTCAACGAAGAAGAAGAAATTGTCAACTACGTGGCGGTCAAACGGGATGTCACCGAGCAGATGAAGCTTGAGAAACAACTGCGGCAGGCCCAGAAAATGGAGGCCATCGGTACCTTGGCCGGCGGCATTGCCCATGACTTTAATAATATCCTGGCCGCTGTTCTTGGTTATGCGGAGCTGGCGAAAATGGGCGTGGCAACGGACGGGCCGGTCAAAAACGACCTGGAAGAGGTACTCAAGGCCGGCAACCGCGCCAAGGAGCTGGTGAAGCAGATCCTGACCTTCAGCCGGCAGTCGGAACAGGATTTCAAGCCGCTCAAGATCCAATTTGTTATCAAAGAGGCGCTCAAACTGCTGCGGTCCTCCATTCCGACCACTGTTGAAATCAAGCAGGATATTGATACGGCCTGCGGCGCCGTCCTGGCTGACCCTACCCAGATTCACCAGATCATCATGAATCTCTGCACCAACGCCTATCATGCCATGCGGGAGAAAGGCGGGGTTCTGGGCGTCTCCTTGCGGCAAACCGCCATAGTACCCGACGAATTGATCAAAAAAATGGGGTTCAAACCGGGCAGCTATGTTGTTCTTGAGGTAAGCGACACCGGCGTCGGCATGGCGCCGGCGGTGCTGGAAAGAATTTTCGAACCCTATTTCACCACCAAGAAAAAGGGGGAAGGAACCGGCCTGGGGCTTGCTGTCGTCCAAGGCATAGTCAAAAGCCATGGCGGCCATATCAATGTCTACAGCGAACCCGGCCAAGGCGCCGCATTCCGCGTCTACCTTCCCTTGGCGGACACAAAAAAGATATCAAATTCAGGAAAAACCTCGGCGGCGGAAGCCATCAAAGGCGGAAGCGAACGGCTATTGATAGTGGACGACGATGAAAAAATCGTCGTGCTTGAGGAAAAAATTCTCACCAGCCTGGGCTACCAGGTTACCGCCTTTACCAGCAGCGAAGAGGCCTTGCAGCATTTTAAAAAACAGCCGGCGGCCTTCCAGGCCATACTAACCGACATGACGATGCCCAAAATGACCGGCAAGGAACTTGCCCGGCAAATCCTCGCCGTCAGGCCGGACATCCCGGTTATCCTCTGCACCGGGTTCAGTGAGCTTATTAACGAAGAAGAGGCACAGGCCATTGGTATCCGGGAATTTATTATGAAACCCTTTCAAACACAAGAACTGGCCGACGTGATGCGGAAAGCGCTGGATTAAGAGACAACAGCCGGAGGCAAGAAAAGCAGCCGGTCGGAACCGCTGTTACCGCTACCGAATAATCTGCGAATTATAAACTCAACTTTCTGACTTGAAGTATCATATTAATATAAATAGACAAATTACTCTT
>CAYWUR010000172.1:0-4875 GCA_964460745.1 uncultured Desulfobulbia bacterium
TCCTCACTCCTCACTCCTCACCGGTCAAGGCATAACCCCCTGGCTTCCATATCGACAAACAACGCAAAATCAAACCGTTAAACAACTCAGAAAGTTGAGTTAATTACTGATAATTAATAATACTACCTTATGAACCGGCCTATGTACCACCATGTGGTACACCATCGGCGGTCATTAATCAAGAAACTCTTTTTCTATTGCCATCAATCTGCTTCGCCAATCGTCGCCGTACGGGGTACACAGAGCCAGCCGGCCCGAATCATCGCGGATTGACAGCTCGATATGGAGTCTGACGGCCGGCATCAAAGCGCCGAGGCGGTCAGGCCATTCCACCACGGTCAAACCAGCCCCGTAAAAATAATCGATCAGCCCCAGGTTGTCGATCTCCTCCTCCCCGGACAGGCGATAAAGGTCCATGTGATAAAGGGGGATTCTGCCCGGATATTCATGAAGCAGGTTGAATGTCGGGCTGGTGATATAAAACGACGGCGGCACAAGCAGCCCCCGGCCTATTGCCTGGGTCAAGGTGGTTTTGCCGGCGCCCAGCCCCCCCTCCAGGGTAATGACATCGCCCGGTTTTGCCATTTCGCCTAGCCGCCGGCCTAGAAGCATAGTCCGCTCTAAAGTTGTCAGCTTAATCATCAACTATTTTCCGGCGTCCCCTCCACGGGGAAAAAAATCGTAAAAACCGAACCGTTATCGGCCTCACTGTTCACCTGTATTATACCATTATGCAGGTCCATGATTTTTTTGCAGATTGAAAGGCCCAGGCCGATGCCGCTACCCGCGGTCTTTGTGGAATAAAACGGTTCGAAAATATGGTTCAATTTATTCTCGTCAATACCCGTGCCGGTATCGGCGATACTGACCGCCACATAATCCTTGCCGTTTACATCTTCTCTGCCGGTGGAAATGAATATTTCCCCCCCCGCCGGCATTGCATCAACGGCATTGGCAATAAGATTGTCGATTATTTCCCGCACCAGCGACTTGTCGATAAAAAGCCGCGGCGGCGCGTCGTACGATTTCTCGATGTCCACCGATTTATCCTTATATAAAGGCACAAAAAGGGCCAGGGCATCTTCAATTATATCTTTGATGTCGCATAGTTCCTTGTGAGGATGTACTTCCCTGGTGAAAGAGAGCACCGAATTCAAGATATTCTCAAGCCGCAGAGCCTCGGCCACTATTACCTTGGCAAAATTCTTTTCTTTGGTCTGTTTCGGCAGTTTTTTTTCCAGTATTCTGGCCAGGCCGCCGAGAGCGGTAAGGGGGTTTCTTATTTCATGGGCGACATTGGCCGTCATACGCCCCAAGGCCGACAATTTTTCCGACTGGATGAGTTGAGTTCGCAGTTTTGCCTTAGTCTCTTCCGCTTTTTTTCTCTCAATGATGCCGGCAATTGTATTGGCAATCGAAACAAGGAACTCTTTTTCCTGTTTATCCGGCTCATATCCTTCATTTAACGCCAGATTGATCAAGCCATGGGTCTGTTTGCCGCAGATAATCGGTATGCAATAATGACTGTGGGGTGATATGCCTTTACAGGCTATCTCGTGTTGCCTGTCCAGGCAATCGGCAAAGACAATATCGCCGCCGGCAGCCGCCCGTCCGCAAAGACATGAACCAAAGGGAATCTCCGAACATTGGACCAGCATATCTTTACTCATACCCTGCTGTGCTTTTAAAATTAAGACACCCGGATCATTTTCGATGAGGTAAACAGCCCCCCTTCCCTGCTCGGCAAACATGGGAACCGCCAGGAGTTGCGCAAGAATTTTTTCCATATGATCCCGCATGGACAAAGGTTCCAGGGAAATTTTCAATATTGAGCTGAGAGCGTTCTCCAGAGAATAATTTTTTTGAACTCTTTCCAGTAAGCCTCGGGACTTATATTCCGCCTCTTTACGTTTTGCAATCTCCAGCTCCATGGGGACAAATGCCATCTTCCTAAATGTATACCATAAGGCCAGCCCCAAAGAAGCGACGATAAACAGCGATCTTAAGATCAGCTGTAGATTCAGTTTATTGAAGCCCTCCTCAACTGCTGTAAAATCTTTCACCATATGGATAGCGAGCAGATCCTTGCCATTATACCGCACCTTGTGTTGCACATGATACCTGTGCGCCGGCGATCCGGGCCTGGTGAAATGAACAAGCTCTGAACCTTGGGGATCTACCGCCTTAATTTCCAGGATATCCGGATATTCTTCACCCCAGCGGATTAAAAAATGTTTCAACGCGGCATAATCATGCCTGAACAGTGTTTCGCGGGCAAAGGTATCGATAAGCTGCAACTCATGCGCCACATTATGACGCGCCTCCTTTACCAGTAGATTTTCCTGATACTTTACCACGGCCGTATCCACCATCCCCAAAAAAATTAAGAGTACGGCCATGAAGGAGATTATCGCCCGTCTATATCGAAAAAAAGAGACGTCGTTTTTCAATGTTTTAGTTTGTTTTTCCATGCTTATCAAACCTGTTCGGCCTAACAATTTATAATGGCAAAGACAGACGTTACGCCTTGCGTAATAAATATCCAATTCCCAAAAAACCGGTTAAAAATTATACAACACAGGGGCACGACATGACCGGATTTTTATGGGCGGCAGGACTAAAATATTTATTTATAAAAATCCGGCCCGTCTTTCCGGGATTTCCCCACGGTTGCCTGCCTGCTCCAGCGGCAAGTAAAAACAATTTTCTGCTTTACTTACAAAATCAAGGTGTTATAAAGAACCCGGTTTTGTTTGCCATACCGTGACGGCGTTGACTGATTTCCTGTAGATTCATAAAACAAAATTTGTTGACCGTTTCAGAATAATACTGGCATCTTTTTTGATATTAATATGGGCTGGTCATTCCCGGTAAAAAATCTGGTTGCGCCGCACGACAACCGACAATTCTCAAGAGGTAACACATGGCGACGGATATTAAAGAGGCAAGCGCATTTTCCCGCGATATTATAGCTGAAATTCACAAGGTGGTAATAGGCCAGGATAACCTGTTGAAAAAAATGATGGTAGCCCTGCTGGCTGACGGCCATATCCTCCTGGAAGGTCTTCCCGGGCTTGCGAAAACACTGGCGATCAAGGCACTGTCCGAGACCCTGGACACCGATTTCCAACGAATTCAATTTACCCCCGACCTGTTGCCGGCCGATGTAGTCGGCACCATGGTATATAATCCTAAAGATACCACGTTTTCGGCCAAAAAAGGACCGGTTTTTACGAATATACTCCTGGCCGATGAAATCAATCGGGCGCCGGCCAAAGTCCAGTCCGCCCTGCTCGAAGCCATGGGAGAACGCCAGGTCACTCTTGGCGATACTACCTATAATCTGGATCATCCTTTTCTGACGCTGGCCACCCAGAACCCCATCGAACAGGAAGGTACCTACCCGCTGCCCGAGGCCCAGGTCGACCGTTTCATGCTGAAAATCTCCATTGGTTATCCCGACCGGAAAGAAGAACGGCTGATACTTGACCAGATGGGCAGAATTCAGACGAACCGCACAATTTCGCGGGTAGCAACCATTGCGGAAGTCCTGCAGGCGCGAGAACTCATAGACGACATATATATATCGGATGAATTAAAGGATTATATCGTCGATATTATCTTTGCCGGCCGCCGCGGCACGCAACTCGCCGGGCTGGAAAACATTATCGAATACGGCGCCTCGCCGCGAGCGACAATCGCCCTGATTGTCACGGCCAAGGCCCTGGCCTTTATCGAAGGCCGCGATCATGTCCGGCCGGACGATATCAAAAAAATGGCTTATGATGTACTGCGGCACCGCATTACCATATCCTACGAAGGTGAGGCCGAAGGAATTGCCTCGGAAGATGTGATCACCAAAATTCTCTCTACCCTGCCGACCCCATGATCGGCTATCTTTTTTCCCGAAGATAAGCATTTATTCATTCATCGTGAATATTAACAGCGAAGAATTAAATGAGGTCCTGAAAGAGGTCCGTCGGATTCAGCTCCGCAGCGGCAAGGTGGTCAGTGACGTGCTTGCCGGAGAATATCATTCCGTCTTCAAAGGGCGGGGCATGGAGTTCGAGGATGTGCGCGAATATTTCCCCGGCGATGATATCCGGAATATCGACTGGAATGTCACGGCCCGCACAAATCAGCCCCACATTAAAAATTTCAAGGAAGAGCGGGAATTAACCGTCTCGCTGCTGGTGGATATTTCCGCTTCCGCCGGTTTCGGGACCACCGGTTGTTCAAAGGCCGATATTATCGCCAGGATTTGCGCGACCATCGCCTTTTCGGCCATAAAAAACAATGACAAGGTCGAGTTGCTGCTCTTTTCCGATACCGTGGAGAAGTACATTCCGGCCAACAAGGGCAGCAAGCATGTCCTGCGGATTATCCGGGAACTGCTGGTCGGCGCTAAAATCCTTGGAAACACGCGGCAACGGACAAAAACGGATATCAATGCCGCCCTGGCATATTTCAACAAATTTCGTAAAAAAAGAGGGGTCTGTTTTATTGTCTCCGATTTTGTCTCGGAAGACTTTGAGCTTAATCTGCGGATAGCCGCAAAACGCCATGATATAATCGCGATTGCGGTAACGGATCCGCGGGAGAGAAACATCCCGGCCGTCGGCCTGCTGGAACTCGAGGACTCGGAAACCGGCGAGGTCATCCTGGTCGATACCGCCAGTTCCGAGTTTCAAAAAAAATTCACGGCAACGGTGCGGCGGCGGAATGAAATCCGCAGAAACTTTTTTAAGACCCTGGGTATTGATGTTCTTGAAATCAATACGGAAGAGCCCTTTGTAAATTCTCTGGTCTCTTTCTTTAAAGGCCGGGGGAGGAAGAGATGATAAAGATAAGCCGGCTGGTTATTTTCTTTCTGCT
>CAYWUR010000173.1:0-4819 GCA_964460745.1 uncultured Desulfobulbia bacterium
AAGCTGTTCGGCCTTCATTGTTTTATTCCCGTGTAACTGTTCAGCTGCACCCCATCTCGGAGTCTTCGCTTACCTCGTCCGTTTCGCCCTCCTCACGTACAGGGAGTACGCATCGGAGATCGAAACGAACGAACCTGGGGCACATCTGAACAGTTATGGTTACGAGTTTATGGGAATTTATTGCCTTTGCTTCATTGTTTTATTCCCGTCATATCTTTTACTTTATCCCTTATTTGTTCCGGTGAAAAAGGCTTTTGGAGGAATCTGGCCCCTTTTTGCCGGAGGCGTTCTATTCGAGTTACACTGCCCTCGGTCGAGATAACCAGGACGGGAGTATCCTGCATTTCAGGCTGTTCCTGCATATGATCTATCATCTCTTCGCCGTTCATCACCGGCATATTGATGTCCAGAACGACAAGATCCACCCAGTGTTGCCGCAGAGCGTCAAGACCTTCCCGGCCGTTGCCGGCCTCATGCATCTCGCCGATCGGCAGGCCGGTCATTTGCAAGGTTTTTTTGACCATTGCTCGCATTACGCCACTGTCATCAACAATTAGAATATTCAGCGCCATTATCCACACCTCTTTTACTTTCAAAATAGTCGGTGGTTTTATTAGAAAACATCGGTCAACTCCTCAACCCACTGTAACGTCTGGCTGGCAACCATTTCAAGATGCGCGGGACGCAGACCCAGCCTCTTGGTTGCCGAAGGCAAAGGTTCGTATTGCAGACCTTCACGGCCGACCCCGATGCCGATCATCAGACACAGGACATCAGCGACATGGACGATGTCGATCACTGTGTTGGTTGCCGCGGCGGAGTCGGGACTGTGGTGCCATCTGACCGCCTCGACAATCGCGGGCGGCAATGACCAGTTATCAAGAATGTGGGCGCCGATTTCAGCATGGTCGGCGCCTAGTATTTTGTGTTCCGCTTCTTGAAAAGAGACGCCTTGCGCGGCCAGGGCGTCGAGTTCCTTGATGTCTTCCCTGACAAAATCCCCCAAAGCCAGCTTGCCCACATCATGGAGCAGGGCTGCCGTAAAAACCTCGTCAGCCGGCGGGATGTTCAGTTCTTTCATCAGTCCCTCGGCCGCGGCCGTTACAGCTATTGAGTGCCGCCATAATTCGCCGGGCGATAAATCATAGCCGGGAACCTGTTTGCCCATTACGGCGTTCATGCAGGAGGTCATGACCAGTTTGAAGATTGTTTTCCAGCCCAGCAGAACCACGGCCTGTTTAACTGAAGCCACCTTGGTCGGCAGACCGAAATATGCCGAGTTCGTCAGCTTCAGGACGTTGGCGGTAAGGCCGGGATCAAGGCGTAATACTTCTTCGACCTGGGAGGCGGTCGAGTCTGGATTGTCAAGCAATTTCAAAAGCTTGGATGCGGAACCCGGCATGCTGGGAAAAGAGTCCACCCGCGCCATTATGTCAAGCAGTTCCGGCCGGCTCATAATTCCACCTTAGTCCCTTTACTGCTGATGATTACCTGTCCGGTCGAAAGATCGAAACTGACTGTCCGGCTGTCCGTGCCGCCGATATCTTCGGCATCCAGGAGAATGCTGTTTTTCCAGAAAAGTTTTTTTAAAATGGTGTGATTTCTTTCACCTATCTTGAACATTTTGTTTTTACCCATAGGTTGACCACAACCTGTTGCCTTGACAAGCAGCCTTTCTTTCTGCGCCCCTTCCTCATAAAGTTCCTTGAATAACATGGGAACCCCGGTATCAACAAACATGAACGGCTTTTCCTTGGCTTTCCGGGGATTAATTTTTGACAAGGGCAGCATGGCGTGCAGCAGTCCGCCGATTTTTAATACCGGGTCATAGACCATCAGTCCCAGACAACTGCCCAGGGCGTGCGTTATGAGGATATCGCCGTTATGTCCGGTTTTCATGTCAGCTACGGCAACGATATTTCGCATTTATGTAACCATTTGATACTGAGCTATTTTTTATAAGTCGCCGGCTGGATGTATTGAAATTTATGGGAGAGAGCCGACAGCCCTTCGGAATGGCCGACAAATAAAAATCCCCCCGGCGCCAGAAGGTCCCAGAATCGATTTATTAACCGTTGCTGTGTGTCTCTGTCAAAGTAAATCATCACATTGCGGCAAAAAATAATGTTGAAGGGGCCGGTCATCGGCCAGGGACCCATTAAATTAAGCCGTGATAATTGCACCATGGCTCTGATATCGCCCCGTAACTGATATGTTCGCGGCGATTCTTTATCGACCGGGATAAAATATTTTTGCAGGAATCCCTTAGGAAGATCGCGGAGCGTTCCTTCGCCGTAAATGGTCCGGCTGGCCCGTTCCAGCATTCTGGTTGATATATCGGTAGCCAGAATCCGTATATTCCTGGTGTCAATATCTTCTAGTTCTTCCTTAAGAAGAAGGGCCAGGGAAAAAGGTTCCTCGCCGGAAGAACAGGCGGCGCTCCATAATCTCATTGGTCGGTGTTTCAGCTTCGGCAAGAGGGAGGCGCGCAAAAAATCAAAATGGGCAACCTCGCGGAAGAAGCTGGTCTTGTTGGTGGTCATCTGATCGATCATTACGGCAAATTCCTGTTTGCCCTCGGCGCTTTCGATATGCTTAATATACGTTTCGAAATTTTGCATGCCGAGAACCCGCAGCCGTTTGTTCAGGCGGGTTTTGACCAGAGCCTCCTTGCCGGCTTTAAGTTTGATGCCGCTGGCTTTATTTACTAAAGCGCAGATCTTCTGGAACTGTTTTTCGCTAAGACCGTCTGCTTGACGATACACATTTGCCGGCGTCATATCAAAGTTTCAATCGACCTAATTTCTCTTTTCCTCTCGTGGGGCATTTGCCAGTTTTACAACGCCGCCGACATCCAGAATAAGCCCCACCCGGCCGTTCGGCATAACAGCCCCGCCGGAAATACCGGGAACGTGCCGGAGATTCTCTCCCAGTGATTTAATCACCACCTGCTGTCTGCCGATCAGTTCATCAATAAAAACTCCGACCTTACGCTCTTCATTTTCCACCACGACCACAAGCCCCTGGTCGGGATCATCGCCGGCGTCGTCAAGTTGAAACAGGCTGTTCAGTCGACACAACGGGATAAGATTTCCCTGAAACGAGAGCAATTCGCCATCATGCAGCACGGTTGAAAGGTCCTGCCTGTTCGGCTTGATCGAGCTGACGATTGAAAGGGTAGGAATAACATACTTCTCGCTGCCTACCCTGACCACCATGCCGTCAATTATTGCCAGTGTCAGCGGCAGCCGCATCTTGAAAACGCTGCCCTGGCCTAGTTTAGAGGATATTTCGACCTGGCCCCGCAATGCCTCGATATTTTTTCTCACCACATCCATGCCGACGCCCCGCCCGGAAACATCGGTAACTACTTGAGCGGTAGAGAAGCCGGGCTCAAAGATCATGTTGAAAATTTCCCGGTCGCCGGGTGTGGAGTCGTCACCAATAAGGCCGCGTTCTCTGGCTTTGGCGAGAATTGTATCGCGGTCCAGACCCTTGCCGTCATCCCTGATTTCCACGACAACACTGCCGGCGGAATGGTAGGCTGCCAGTTTTACCGTGCCCTGCGCCGGTTTTCCCGCCGCCTTCCGGTCCGCCGGCAGTTCGATGCCGTGATCCACGGCATTACGCACCATGTGCATTAGAGGATCGTTGATAATATCTACCATATTGCGATCAATTTCAGTGTCCTCACCCTCGGTTACGAGGTTTACGTTTTTGCCGACTTTGTGAGAAATGTCGCGCACCAGGCGTGCCATCTTTTTAAAGGAACCCCTTAACGGGATCATCCGCATCGACAGGCTCAGGTCTTGTAACTCGCGGACTATTTTGTTGGTATGGGTTACCTTTTTTTGCAGATCATGGTTGCCGGCAAAGTTCACAATTTCGTCCTGGGCTACCATGGATTGAGCGATGACCAGCTCGCCAACCATATCGATTACGCGGTCCAGGTGCTTGGTTCGCACCCGGACGGATGTTTCAATGTTTTGACTATGGCCTTTGCCCTTTATGCGGTCCTGAGCGCGAAGCGCCTGGCTGACGTCCTTAAGCGTGGCCGCTTTGGATTTAACCAGCGAGACGCCAAGCGGCTGTTGCTGTTTAGAGGCCTCTATTTCTTCAATTTTCTTCCTGTCGACCTTTCCCTGCGCCACCAGGAGATCGCCGATACGCGGCGGACATTCTTCCGTTTGTTTGTCGGATATGCCGGCCTGTTCCGGATTGCTTAAGAGATGCATCAGTTCATCGTAACCGGCCGGTTTGGGATAAGGCTCGCCGCCGATGGCGGTCTGGATGGATTCGACAAGTTCCTTGATCATGTCAAGGGCCTTAAGCGCCAAGTCGGCATAGCCGCCGCCGTAACGGATTTCCTTGTCGCGAACGCGGCTGAGGAGGGATTCCGCCCGATGGCTTATTTCCGACAGCATTGTCAGGTCGAGAAAGGCCGAAGTACCCTTAACGGTGTGAAAAGCCCGAAAGACAGTGCCGATCGCCTCCATGTCATCCGGATCGGTCTCCAGGGAAAGCAGGGATTCTTCCGCGTTTGAGATTAAGTCCCGGCCTTCTGATATAAATTCGCCCAGCAGCTCGAGATCGGCATCCTCGGGCAGATAGTTCAGCTGGGAATCGCCGGCCTGTGCCGTGGTTTTTTCCCCTTCGGTCGTTTCCGGCGCCGCCGGGTTATCGTCCCGGGACGGCGGCGGGCATTCTTCCGTTTGTTTGTCGGATATGCCGGCCTGTTCCGGATTGCTTAAAAGATGCATCAGTTCATCGTAACCGGCCGGTTTGGGATAGGGATCGCCGCCGATGGCGGTCTGGATGG
>CAYWUR010000174.1:0-4802 GCA_964460745.1 uncultured Desulfobulbia bacterium
CAATGAGCCCTATGTCAGCCTGGATCTTACCGGCCGCGGCGGCAAGGTTTTTGGTCAGATAACCGAAAAAAACGTGCAAAAACGACTGGCAATAGTTCTTGACGGCGTCGTGCGTTCGGCCCCGGTAATCCGCGAAAAAATACTGGGCGGTCGCGCCCAGATTACTGGAAATTTTACCTATGAAGAGGCAACCGATCTGGCGATCGTTCTGCGGGTCGGCGCTTTGCCGGCGCCGGTTTCCATCATCCAGAACCTGACCGTCGGCGCCTCCCTGGGCCAGGATTCCATTAACAAGGGCCTGATGTCGGGTCTGTTGGGCACGTTTTTGGTTCTGCTCTTCATGATTATTTATTACCGGTTATCCGGGGTCGTTGCCAATTACGCCCTCATGTTGAATATTCTCTTTCTTTTTGCCGGACTGGCGGCGCTGTCCGCCACTCTTACCCTGCCAGGCATCGCCGGTATCATCCTGTCAATCGGTATGGCCGTGGATGCCAACGTCTTGATTTTTGAACGGATGCGCGAGGAGTTCGCCCTGGGCAAATCGGTCAAGTCCGGTGTGGATGCCGGCTACGACAAGGCGTTCTGGACCATTGTCGACTCCCAGGTCACCACCCTGATCACCGCCCTTGCTCTCTTTCTGTTCGGCACGGGACCGATCAAGGGCTTTGCCGTCACCCTGTCGCTCGGCGTAATTTTTAATCTTTTCACCTCGCTGTTTTGTACCAGGCTGGTCTATGACTTTCTGCACGGCAAGCGGAAGTTGAAGCAGTTAAAGTTTTTTCAATTGGTTGGTAAAACCAAGATTGACTTTATGGGTATTAAGAAGTTCACCTTTGTCCTGTCCGGCGTTATGGTTCTTATCGGCCTGATCGCCTTTGTGCAGATTCTCAGGGGCAAGGCAAATCTGGGCGTGGATTTCTCCGGCGGCACCCTGCTCGAGTATCAGGTCGGCCAGCCCTTTACTCTGGACGAGGTTCGGAAAGTACTCAAGGCAAACGGTATGGGCGGCATAGATCTACAGGAAGTCGTCAACGAAAACCGGCTTATCGCCAAGATGAAAAAATCCGAGGACGTGATCAGCAATTTCAGCGATCGGATAACCAAGGTGCTGAATGACAACCTGCCTGATAAGCAATTCACCCTGGCGAGTCAAGCGGCAATCGGTTCCTCGGTAAGCGAGTCCCTGCGCAACAAGGCGATCGAGGCGATTATCATCTCGTTATTCGGGGTAATCATATATCTTGCCCTGCGCTTTGACTTAAGCTTCGGCATCGCCGCGGCGCTTGCCACCTTCCATGACGTGGTGGTGGTTTTGGGGATCTGCTGGCTTTTTGATAAAGAAATTACGTTGTTGATTGTCACCGCCCTTTTAACCCTGGCGGGCTATTCCTTGAACGATACTGTTGTGGTCTTTGATCGAATCCGCGAAAATGTCGGAAAGGCCGCCCAGTCCAAGAAAAAATTTGCCGATATCATTAACTTAAGCATTAACGAAGTGATGAGCCGCACGGCTATTACTTCCCTGACCACGCTTCTGACATTGCTGGCTCTCTTTTTTCTGGGCGGTGAGGTCATCCATGATTTTTCCTTTGCCTTGCTGGCCGGTATAATTGTCGGCACGTATTCGTCTGCCTTTGTGGCCAGCCCCATTCTCAGTTTGTGGCGGAAAGAATGATGGCATCGAAATTCTTACTTAGCCATCCCATAATTTGTTACGAGTCCATCAAGAGTAGTTTACTACTAAAATAGAATGAATATTGCGCAGACAGCCCTGCCGGCAAACGCAAAAAAGATGGCCGGCGGAGAAACTTTTACTTTTGCCTGCCATCCCGGTATACAATGTTTTACTGAGTGTTGCCGGGAGTTGGAACTCGCCCTCACTCCCTATGATGTTCTCCGGCTTAAAAACGGCCTTAACATGCACTCGCATGATTTTCTGGAGCAATATGTCATAATTGAGCAGGAGAAGGGCGAGGTCTTTCCCCGGCTTTATCTGACCATGGTGGATGACGGGCGAGCGAGTTGCCCTTTTGTTACGGCGGCGGGCTGTTCAGTGTATGATAACCGGCCCGGGGCCTGCCGGGCATATCCTCTCGGCCGGGCTGCGTATCAGGATAAGGCCGGCTGCCATGAGTTTCATGTCCTGCTTCGGGAAACGCATTGCCGGGGGTTTGACGAGTCCGCCGCTCACACCGCCGGGCAGTGGACAGACAGGCAGGGCCTGGTTGATTATAACAGATACAACGATGAGGTAATGGCCGTTGTCCAGCATGAAAAGATAAAAAAATGGCTGCGGCTTTCCAAACAGCAGGCCGATAAGTTTCTCCTGGCCCTTTATAACCTTGATGATTTTCGGGTCTTTCTCGGCAGCACCGATATTCTCTCCCGCTTTACCGCAACGGAGGAGGAAAGGCGCCATATCATTAATGACGATACAGCCCTTTTGCAATTCGGCATCCGGTGGTTGAAAAATGATTTCTTCGGCGAATAAAGTACAGTCCGGAGTTGCAGCGGAACATCTGGTTTATCCCCTGGGAAAAGAGTTGACGGATCGCCTCTCCCGAGTCGCCGCCCAATATTGCGATAGTGAAGGCGGTTGCCACGGCCCGGATCATACGGGGCGGGTCCACAAGACGGCGCTTCATATCGGCCGGCACATGAACGCCAAGCTTGATGTGTTGAGTGCTGCCGCTTTGCTGCATGATATCGGCCGTCGGCAGGAGACGGAAAGGCATGGCCTGGTGTGCCATGCCGAAAAGGGGGCTGAACTTGCACGGCATATCCTGCACGACTTGCACTTTTCCGCGGCAAAAATTGAGGAAATCACGCACTGCATCGCGACTCACCGATACCGGGGAGATAATATCCCTGTCACCATGGAAGCAAAAATCCTTTTCGATGCGGACAAACTTGACTCCATCGGGGCCATTGGCATTGGCCGCGCTTTTTTGTTTGCCGGCCAGGTGGGTGCAAAACTGCATAATGGCGATGTTGATTTGACGGCCAGCCGGCCTTATTCCACGGAAGACACGGCGTATCGTGAATTCAAGGTAAAGATGTCCAAGGTGAAGGGGCGGCTGTTGACGCCGCTTGGCCGGCAGTTTGCGCAGGAAAGGCATGCGTTTATGGGGATTTTTTTTGAGCGGCTGGAAAGAGAGATCAACGGCTTACATTAGCGTCCCCGGCATGTCGCCGCTGGGCCGGCCGCCCCGAAAGTTTTTTATAAAGGATAATGTGTATGGCAGGAAAAGTGAAAGCCCTTGTTCTCACCGGCTATGGAACTAATTGTGAGGTGGAAATGGCGCAGGCCTGCAAATTGGCCGGCGCCGACGTTGTCGATATTGTGCATTTCAGTGAACTTGTCCATTGCGAATACCGGCTGGGCGATTATCATCTTCTCAATTTACCGGGCGGCTTTCTTGACGGCGACGATCTAGGCGCCGGCCAGGCCGCGGCTCACCGGATGAAATATGCCGTGCTGCAAAAAGACGGGGAAAGGCTGCAGGAGCATCTTCTCAGATTTATCAAGGACGGCAAGTTGATAATCGGTGTTTGCAACGGCTTTCAGCTCATGGTCAAGATGGGGCTTTTGCCGGGTTTGGCCGGCAACTATGAAAAGCGGGAGGTGAGCTTGACCTATAATGATTCCAGCCGGTTCGAGGATCGCTGGGTTACCATGCTCGTTGATGACCAGTCGCCGTGTATATTTACCCGGGGGCTGAAGCATCTTTATTTCCCGGTCCGGCACGGCGAAGGCAAGTTTGTCGTCAAGGACGCAAGGGTGCTGGCCCGTATTCAGGAGGCGCGTCTCGCCGCGTTACGGTACTCTGACCCGGAAACCGACAGGCCTACCATGGCCTATCCTTATAACCCCAATGGCTCGGTTGATGCCGTTGCCGGAATCTGCGATCCTTCCGGTCGCCTTTTCGGTCTCATGCCGCACCCTGAGGCCTTTCTGCATCGGACCAACCACCCTCGCTGGACCAGAGAGACTCTGCCGGAGGAGGGACAAGGGGTCGCGTTGTTCAGAAACGGCGTCAATTTTATCCGTGAAAATCTTTTATAGCAAAAGCAACGATGGCTAAACTACAGCTGGTGATCTTCGATTGCGACGGAGTCATGTTCGACTCCAAGTCGGCTAATAAATATTATTATAACAGCCTTCTTGAAAAATTCCAGCTGCCGCCGATGAGCAGTGCGGAACTGGAATATGTCCATATTCATAATGTGATGGACTCCGTGCGCTATATCTTCAGGCATTATTCCACGGTGCGGCTCGACGATGTACACCTGTACCGGCAGAGCCTTGATTACGGAGACTATCTGCAATACATAAATATTGAGCCGGACCTGAAAAAGTTTCTCCGTTTTCTTAAACCACACTATTACACAGCCATCAGTACGAATAGGACCACCACGCTGTCGGGCCTCTTAAAGGTGTTTGAGTTGGAAGGGCAGTTCGGCAAGGTGGTTTCCGCCATGGATGTCGAGCACCCCAAACCCCACCCAGAGGCCCTCGAATTGATTCTGGCGCATTTTTCCCTGACTGCCGACGAGGCCGTTTATATAGGTGATTCCATGGTGGACCGGGAACATTCCGCTGCCGTGGGCATGCGGCTTATTGCCTTTAAAAATCCTGATTTGCCGGCAGAATATCATGTCAACAGCTTTATGGAAGTGGTTGAATTGCCGCTTTTTCAAAAGCAATGAACAGAGCGGCGCCTCTTTCTTTACAAATGTGGTGGTAACTATTCAGCTGCACCCCATTTTCGTCCGTTTTGTCCTCTTCACGTACAGGG